>JBDTLH010000238.1:0-3792 GCA_039934875.1 Acidobacteriaceae bacterium
GCGCGCGGCGGGCACGGTACATGAAGACGAGGATTTCAAGGTAGCTCCACTTGAGTGACATGCGGACTTGAGGTATAACATCTCTGTTAGCAGAGGCAGGTCACAAATGCATCCCTGTACCCGGGCCGAAAGACCGGCAACGGAATATCCAATACGGCGCTTGGCTTCGTCCTGGCCGCGGTTTCGCGCGGATGAAAAAGGACGGCGCAATCAGCATGGTTCGAGGCACGCTGGACCGTACGCTTCAGGACCGGCGTTCCGCTCCGGGGAGCCGGTAAAGGAGACCGGGATCTACGAGGTGACCCACCAGGTAGAGCATCGCGCTGAACACGAAGTGGTGCTGCTTAGCGGCGACACTTTCCCGCGCTGCGAGACATGCCAGTCGGAGGTGGCGTTCCGGATGATTCGGACGGCGCCCTATATCTTTCAGGACGCGGACTTTGAGGAGAGCTGAGGAATTGAAATTGGCGAATTGACGAATTTTAGAATTAGCAAAATGAGTGCGTTTCAATTCGACAATTTTCAAATTTGACAATTCGACAATGGGTTTTGTTGCGTTGCTATAATCGAGTGTTTCAGTCCCTATCTTGAATTATAGGAAATTGATTATGGCGGCTTCATTCATGGCGGGGATTCCCGCGCTCAAAGAAAATTATCAGCAGCTCAAGGCCCGCATGGAGAAGGCGGTGTCTGATTTTCAGCACAGTCTGGCGTCGGCGCGGACGGGACGGGCGTCGGTGCATATGCTGGACAGCATCCGGGTGGATTACTACGGTTCGCCAATGGCGCTGAATCAACTGGCGCAGGTGAATGCTCCGGAGGCGCAACTGCTGACGGTGCAGCCGTTTGATCCCAGCATTATCAAGGAGATCGAGAAGGCTTTGCAGACATCGGAGCAGGGCTTTAATCCGCAGAATGATGGGAAGCTGATCCGGATACCGGTGCCTCCGCTGACCGAGGAGCGGCGCAAGGAGATGGTGAAATTTTTGAACAAGGTGCTGGAGGAGCATCGCACGGCAGTGCGCAACATGCGGCGCGACGGCAATGAACACATCAAGAAGGCGATGAAAGACAAGAAGATTTCAGAGGATGATGAGCGGCGCTGCCTCGAAGAGATCCAGAAGATGACGGACGATGAGATTGGGAAGATGGAAGAGCTGTTCCGGTCGAAGGAGAAGGAAGTGATGGCGGTGTGAGGCGGGTCACGGGTTAGGCGGATCGCGGAGTCTCGGAGTCGTCTCGGAGCTGCGAAGTCCCGGAGCTTGACTGAGATAACTTGGAGACTTCGGGAGTTTGCGACCGTCATGCGGTTTGGGCGAAGGCGTGTTCGGCGCGGCGCACGCCTTTTTTAGGTCCGCGCTTGCGCACCAGGAGGAGGCGGATGCGTTCGAGGAGTTCGTCGGGGGCGGCCGCGCCTTTGGGGAGGAAGATGTCGGCGTGTGAACCCTCTTCGAAAGTGCGGATCTTGCCGCTGAAGAGGATGGCGGGCGTCTCCGGAGAGTCATCTTTCAATTGGCGCACGAGTTCTGCGCCGTTCATGTCGGGCATCATGAGGTCGCTGAGGACGAGGTCAACGGGGTGGTCGCGAAATAGTTCCAGCGCCTCGCGTCCGTTGTTGGCGAGCAGCACGCGATAGCCGCGGGTCTCCAGCATGAATTTGCGGAGAGAGTTGGAGTGTTCGCTGTCATCGACAGAGAGAATAGTTTTTTTTGGGCGCATAGGATCGGCTTTCCGCGAAGAGGTTTCTTCCGCCCGGACTCCAAATTTGGACGCAAAGTCACGTGCTCCCCAAGCAGACAGGCCGTGAGGCGAAGCTTCGGAGCGAGCGAGGCTAAGAGTTGCCGGACGACAAACTGACCGCATCCAGCAAGACAATTCGCTGGACGAGCAGCTATCACCGGCGCACTCGAAGCACGCGAGAATTGCTATTCAATTTTGGAAATAAGGGCGAAAGAGGTCCCGATTTGTTAGATCGGAATGTGTGCGAATCGTAAGTCGCGGCGAAGGGGAGCGCAACTACTAAGTGGTGGGTTTCTGTTGATGCGCTGTGGACGGGTGTGGAAAGAAGATGCATGTGTGCGCGAGAAGGACACTTACGCTGTGCGAATCGGCTTAAGAAAGTTGCAAGCTGCCGTCGCCGATGAGGACGGAAAAGCCGCCGACGCGCACATCGTTGACCGAGCCGTTCCTGTCGCGCGAGGCACGGACGAAGATTTCGCTGGGGCGGCGCGCCATCGCACCCTGGTGGATGACGGCGATTGCATCGGGCGCGATGACGCCGTGCTTAACGCACCATGCGATGCAGCATCCGGCGGCGGATCCGGTGGCGGGGTCTTCTCCGTTGTAGAAGATCATGCGGGCCTCGATGTTATTGCCGTTTTCGCGATCGGGATCGAGGGCGATGAAGTAGAGGAATTTAGCGTCGGTGGTGGAGAGATATTCGCTCGCCTGCTTCCAGTTAAGGTTGAGCTGGCGCAGCACATCGAGGCTCGTGAGGGGCACGATGGCGAACGGCATGCCGGTGCTGACGGTCTGGATGGGCCATTGGGTGGAGATGCTGCCGGGTGGGAGGTTGGCGGCGCGGGCGACGGTTGTGGGACCATGGATTTGGCCGAAGGTGGGATCGAGTTGCCGCATCTCGCCGAAGGGAAGGGCATCGCGCAATTCGAAGCGGACGGGGATTTTCCCCGCATTGAGGTCGAGGGTGATTTCGCGTGCACCGGGATTTGTGCTGAGGAGCGCGGCGGCGGTGCCGAGGGTAGGGTGTCCCGCGAAGGGGAGCTCTTCATCGACGGTGAAGATGCGCACGCGATAGGCGCCATTCGTGCCTTCGCCGGGAAGAATGAATGTGGTCTCAGCGAGGTTGGTCTCGCGGGCGATGGCCTGCATTTCATCGGTCGAGAGCGAACGAGCGTCGAGGAAGACGGCGAGCTGGTTGCCTTCGAGGGGATGGCGGGTGAAGACGTCGAGCAGGAGGTATTCGAGGGTGCGCATGGGATGATTGTAAGCGGGCTTGCTTTCCACCCTCAAGGTGCGGGATAATCAAGAGTTACCTGCTGCGAGTGGTTTCCGGTAAATGGTAAATCTGAACCGGAGATGCACAAGAATCGAGCCTGTTAGGACGGCAGGGGCCCCAAGAAGAAGAAAGGAACTTGTAACTGTGTTAATGATTCGCCTGGCCCGTATGGGTGCGCGCAAAAAGCCGTTCTACCGCGTGATCGTGATTGAGAAAGACCGCGCACGCAATGGACGGGCCATAGAGATCGTGGGGACGTACAATCCTCGCACTGCCACTCCGCACCTCGACTTGAAGCGTGAACGCATTGAGCATTGGGTTTCCAAGGGTGCGCAGCTCTCCGAACGCGTCGAGAAACTGTTTAGTAAAACCCCGGCGCCGGCTGCCGCACCGGCAGCTTGATCGCTGATGGAGTCTATTGTGAATAGCGCAGCTTCTGGAAATACGCAAGATCTGCTGAAATTAGTTGAAGCGATGGCCAAGGCCCTCGTGGATGAGCCCGAAGAGGTCGTCGTCGAAGAGTTCGAAGACGAAGACGAACAGGGCACAATGGTTTTGGAACTGACGGTCGCGCAGAAGGACCTGGGGAAGGTGATCGGCAAGCAGGGGCGCACGGCGAAATCGATGCGTACGATTCTGGCCGCCGCCGCCGCCAAGCTGAACATGCGCTATGTACTCGATATTATCGAAGAGGATGGCGATGAGCCGGAGGCGGCTGAGGGCGAAGACGCGACGGTGGAGAGCAATTAGCCATAAGCAATTAGCAATTAGCAATC
>JBDTLH010000239.1:0-12660 GCA_039934875.1 Acidobacteriaceae bacterium
ATCCACGCGCCTATATGCGCCTGGAGCGCGGCGAGCCTGAACCATGGGAAGTCGAGGAGCAGCGCTACGAATGGCAGGTTCCCGGCGGCTCCGTCTCAGAGACTTTCGAGCCGGTCGGAGGAGAAGAAGAGCACCACGGCTCGCCCGGACAGGGAGGCACGCATTGAAGGACAAGTCTCCTCTGCTGGGTAAATTCGGAGAGATGAATGACGGTCACGCTCTCGGGCCGATGCAGCGCATTGAAACACCGATGCATCACTTCGGGGAAGAAGAGGTGGATTACATCATCGTCGGTTGCGGCGCCGCCGGAGGAGTTCTTCTGCAGCGACTTGCCCGCGCCGGATTCCGTGTCCTGGGTTTAGAGGCTGGCCCCTTTTGGAATACCGAAAAAGACTGGGTCAGCGACGAAGCCGGCTCGCACAACCTTTATTGGGAAGACCTGCGCATCACCGGCGGGTCGCATCCGCTAGCGCTGGGCGCAAATAACTGCGGTCGTGGCGTCGGTGGAGGTTCGGTCCACTGGGCGGCGTTTACTCCGCGTCTCCATCCATCAGACTTTCGCATCCACTCTGAAGATGGAGTCGGTATTGATTGGCCGATGAGCTACGCTGAACTGAAGCCCTATTACGAGCAGCTTGAACTAGAGATGCCGGTGTCGGGACCAGCATGGTACCCGTGGGGAGATCCGCACAGCTATCCATACGGTCCGCATCCCATGGGAGGAGTTGGCAACAAGCTCATCGCGGGATGCACCGCGCTCGGCATTGGCGTCAGCATCGGTGGCCCGGTGGCGATCCTGGCGGGATCGCGGGGCAACCGTCCGCACTGCATTTATCGCGGCTATTGCATTCAAGGCTGCAAGGTTGGCGCAAAGGCAAGCACGCTTATCACTCATGTCCCGGATGCGATCGCCCACGGCGCTGAGATCCGCGATCACTCCATGGTCAACCGCATTCACCTCAATAGAGAGAACCGCGTGACCGGGGTCAGTTACTTCGATTCGCAGGGTAAAGAACATTTCCAAAAATCGAAGGCCGTCATCGTCTCCGGCTATGCCATTGAGACCCCGCGACTGCTGTTGAACTCTGCATGTCCTGAATATCCGCACGGTCTGGCGAATTCAAGCGATACGGTTGGGCGTTATCTGATGGCGCAGGCGGGCAATGTCATTTTGGGGCGGTTCGATGAGCTGGTTCGGATGTATAAAGCGCCTCCGGCACATTGTTTAACCGAGGAATTTTATGAGACTGATCGCAAGCGTGATTTCGCGCGCGGCTTCGCGATCCAGACGGTAGGGCCGCTGCCGATTGCATTCGGCAAGCAGATGATGGTAGCCAAAGGCGCATGGGGATGGGGGCTGCGCCGCACCATGATGGATTACAACCATTGGGCGGCGTTTGGCCTGCTGGGCGAGATCTTGCCCTGGCCGGAGAATCGCGTTGAGTTGGCGGATGAGAAAGACCGCTTCGGACTGCCGGTCGCGAAGGTCACTTTCAATCTCCACGACAATGATTTGAAGCTGATCGCCTTCGGCAAGCAGAAGACGATTGACGTGATGTCCGCTGCCGGCGCGACCGAAGTAGTGCAAGAGGCGCGCTATGCCCATCTTGTGGGTGCGGCGCGCATGGGTTCTGATCCGCGCACTTCTGTAGTGGACAAATTCGGACGCAGCCATGACATCGCGAACCTGTTCGTATGCGACGGCAGCATCATGCCCACGCAGGGTTCCGCGAATCCGGGACTCACCATTCAATCCCTTGCCGCCCGCACCGCCGACTATCTCATCTCTCAAGGCAATACCGTTTTCAATTCCGATAAGCGAGATATGACTGTTCCGCCCATCCGGCGTAACCTCGCGCCGCCGGATACCTATGGACATGGCATACCGCGAGTGTAACGGTGCAGCAAAAAGCGACTGACAATGAGCGGCGAGGCAACTCAGCGGGTTCGAGCCAAGTCTCATGAAAGTCAGTGTTGCCTCTAAAATGATGATGGAAACCATCTTGCCGGTCGGTTTGGAAGCTGCGGCTGTAAGAGTTTCGGCATGAAATCCAGTTCCGTATTCTCGCCACACTCCAGCTTCGCCTGGTCGATTTACCACCTGAATGTCTTCGTGCTGATCGCCATGGGCGTCATTCTCTTGCTGGTCTCCGGCCTGGTGCTCTATGCAAGTTGGCGCTTCCGCGCGATAGGGGGCGAAGGTACACCAAAGCCGAACTTCGGCAATCTGCGGCTCGAACTGATGTACACCATATTGCCCGCTATGCTGCTTGCGGCCATAATGGTTTTTACCGTGCGCACCATGCAAAGCTCCGATCCGCCGCAGGGGGCGCATCCCGATGACGTTGAAGTCGTCGGCCATCAGTGGTGGTGGGAGTTTCGTTATCCTCAGGCTGGATTCGTTACCGCCAACGAGGTGCACATTCCCGTAGATACGCCCATGTTGTTTGGCCTCGGAGCCGCTGATGTCATTCACGATTTCTGGGTTCCTGAATTGGGCCGCAAAGAAGACATGATCCCGGGAACGCACGGCCGGATCTGGCTCGCCGCGGATCGGGCGAACACTTACTCTGGCGCATGCGCCGAGTTCTGCGGCGTGGAGCATGCCTGGATGCGCATTCGCGTGATCGCCCAATCAAAGCAGGAATACGCCTCGTGGCTGCATCAACAGCAACAGACACCGGCGCTGCCCGCCTCCGGAGAAGCCGCCGCCGGCCTCAATTTGTTTCAGCAGCTCAGCTGCGCCAACTGCCACACCATTCGCGGCACTGGAACCAGCGGCACCATCGGTCCCGACCTGACGCACCTCGCCAGTCGGGAGACCCTTGCCGCTGGACGCCTCAACAACACGCCCGACCAACTCTATCTCTGGTTGCAGCAGCCGGATATCTACAAGCCGGGAAGCCACATGCCCAACCTTCACCTGACTGACATGCAACTGCATAGCATCGTCGCCTATCTTGAGACCCTGCGATGAGTGAAATATCCGTACTGCCGCAGCCGATGCACGACCTTGAAGTGGAGGAGAGCCGCGCCGGACTTCTGCGATGGGCAGCTTCGGTGGACCACAAGCAGATCGCGCTGATGTACATGATGGCCAGCATCGTGTTCTTTGTATTTGGAGGGGTCGAGGCACTGCTCATGCGCCTGCAACTGGCGATACCAAATAACGCCTTCCTCTCGCCAGAGACCTATGATCAACTCTTCACTTTGCACGGCACGACCATGATCTTTCTGGTGACGGTGCCGGTGCTGCTCGGCTTCGGTACCTACATCGTGCCGCTCATGATTGGCGCGCGCGACATGGCGTTCCCCCGCCTGAACGCTCTCGGATTTTGGCTGTTTCTCTTTGGCGGCTTTCTCTTGTACTTCAGCATCCTCGCCGGCAACGCGCCGGACATGGGCTGGTTCAGTTACGCTCCGCTGAGCGAGAAATCGTATTCGTCGCTGGGCGGCGTGGATTATTGGGCGCTGGGCATCCTCGCCATCGGCATCGGCACCGTCTCCACGGCGATCAACCTGATCGCGACCGTCGCTACCTTGCGCGTTCCCGGCATGACGCTGCGGCGCTTGCCTCTCTTCGCCTGGATGTCGGCGGTTAACTCGTTCCTGATTATTTTTGCCATGCCGGCGATCAACGCGGCGGCGGCCATGCTCTTCATCGACCGCAATCTGCACGCGCGCTTCTTCACCCCCGATGCAGGCGGTTCGCCAGTTCTGTGGCAGCACTTCTTCTGGAACTTCGGCCATCCCGAGGTTTACATCATGATCCTGCCTGCCTTCGGCATCATCTCCGAGGTGATCCCGGTCTTCTCACGCAAGGCGATCTTCGGATATGGCTTTGTCGCCGCCTCGACCGTCGCCATCGGCCTGCTGAGCTTTGGCGTATGGGCGCACCATATGTTCGCCGTTGGGCTCGGCCATCCCATGGACATCTTCTTCGCCGCCGGAAGCGCCCTGATTGCCATTCCCACGGGTATAAAAATTTTCAACTGGATCGTGACCATGTGGGGCGGCACCATCCACTTCACCACGGCGATGCTCTTCGCGGTCGCCTTCCTCATCGAGTTCACTATCGGCGGATTGAGCGGCGTCATCTTCGCCGTGGTTCCGATCGATTGGCAACTCACGGATACATATTTTCTAGTAGCCCACATTCATTACGTGCTCTTCGGTGGGACTATGTTCGGCATTCTGTCCGGGGTTTACTACTGGTTCCCTAAATTTACCGGCAAGATGTTGTCGGAAAAACTGGGTAAGTGGAATTTCTGGCTGACCGTGATTGGCTTCAACGCCACTTTTTTTATCCAGCATGTGCTGGGGGCCGAAGGCATGCCCCGCCGCGTGTGGACTTATCCCGACCTGCCGCACTGGTACTGGATGAACATGCTCTCGACGGTTGGCGCGTTCGTCCTCGGCTTCGCATTCCTGGTGCTCTTCTGGAACATCTGGCGCAGCCGCAAAATGGGAGAGTATGCCGGCGATAATCCGTGGTCGGCATGGACCCTGGAGTGGGCGACCTCCTCGCCGCCTCCCATCTACAACTTCGCGGAGGTACCGCCAGTGCATGGCCGCCGGCCGATATGGGACCTGGAAAATCCCGAGCACACCGATGCCAAACAAGGCGGCCGCTCATGACCAGCTCAGAGTTCTTCGGCAACAAGACACGGCTCGCAGTGCTCCTCTTCCTCGCTTCAGAGGGGATATTCTTCGCCTTCCTGATCACCGGATACGTCTTCTACCACGGCGCGGTCAAGAACGGGCCCGACGCTCACAACAGCCTGGATGTCCTCAAAACCGGCATCTACACCATCATCCTGCTCTCCAGCAGCGCAACCATATATATGGCGGAGCGGGCGCTCAAGCGCAAGCAGAAAGGCTTTTCTTTCTGGATGGGAATCACCGTCGTTTGCGGCCTGGTGTTTCTGTTCGGCGAGATGCGGGAGTACATGCGCTTGCTCCAGCAAAACGTTACCATCAGCCGCAACCTCTTTGGCAGCACCTATTACACTGTGACCGGCTTTCACGCAGCCCATGTAACCATTGGCATTATCCTGATGGGAATCCTGCTTCTCTTATCGTTTCGCGGAGGTATTAAAGAGAAAGATCACATCGGCGTTGAAGTGATCTCCTACTATTGGCATTTTGTGGATGTAGTCTGGGTCGCTGTATTCTCCGTTATCTATCTATGGTCCACGCGATGACTACGGCTACGCTGCTGTTGCGCGCCTGGGACTTCGATCCCTCGGTAATCGCCGGTTGCGTGTTGCTGATCGCGCTCTATTTCTGGCGGACAAAGCCGAGCCGCCTGCAGGCGGCTTCCTTCTTGTGCGGCATCGCAGTGCTGTTTCTGGCTCTGGAATCTCCTATCGATACTCTGGGCGATACTTATCTCTTCAGCGCGCACATGCTGCAGCATTTGCTTCTCATCCTGATCGTGCCGCCGCTGCTGCTATGGGGAGTTACCGGCCGTGATGCAGAAAGGCTCTTGCGGATCCCTATTGCGAACAGAATAGAGCGGGCGCTGGGCAAGCCGTTCGTCGCATGGTTGACCGGCATTCTGGTCATGGTGGTCTGGCATTGGCCTGTGCTCTACAACTTCGCCCTGGCGCACGAGGCCGCGCACATCTTCCAGCACCTTACCTTCCTCATCTCCGGGACCATCTTTTGGTGGCCGGTGCTCTCTCCGGTGTCGCAAAAGCGAATGGCCGTAATGCCTGCCATCTTCTATCTGTTTGCGGCTGCCGCGGCGAATACAATTCTGGGAATCATCATTACCTTCATGCCAATAGGCTACTATCCAGCCTATGTGCATCCTGCCGACGAAATAGGCGCGCTATCGCTGGTTCGCAATACCTGGGGAGTCTCTGCGCAAATCGACCAGCGCCTGGGCGGGCTGCTGATGTGGGTGCCGGGCTGCTCCGTCTATTTCATTGGGATACTGCTCGAGCTCGCGCAGTGGTACTCGGCCACTGACCAAGCCGAAGCCGAAGGCAAAGGCGAGCTCGAAACAGGCGCGATCTTGCTGCCGCAGAAAGGTACGCAGTGATTGAAGCAAAGAAAAGCCGCGGACTGCTGCGCAAGTTGTTCGGCGCGTCGCTGGTGGTCGCAGACGCGGGAGCAGTCATCCTCGGCAAGCCCGATGTCGAAGAGAGGATACCGAAGCATTCCCAAATGGCGACCGAAGCCGATGCTCCGCTCCCTGCCGATTGGCAGCATCAAAGCGGCTGGACCAAGGCGAAGCCCGAACGCCTGCCCAGACCCACTTACGCGCCCGCGATGATGGCCTTCGGCATCGTCTTTCTCGCGCTTGGTTTAATCACACGATGGTATGTAAGTGCGGTCGGAGGCTGCGCCTTTGCCGTCTCCATCTGGCTATGGGTAGGAGAATTGCGTAATGACAGCGACTGATCCATCCCCGGAAGAGCTTACCCCGCTCGGACGCATGCGGCGTGACCTGCTCGCGCTCATCAGTCTGGGCGCGGGCGGCATCGCGTCTTTGCTCTTCGCCGCGCCGGTAATTGGATTTCTCTTTTCTCCGCTCACCAAGGCCACGCCCGGCAGGTGGCAGACCGTGGGCAAGCTGGATGATTTCGAAATAGGAAAGACCGGCGAAGTGACGCTCAAAGACATCTCCGCCGAAAAGTGGGGCGGCCCCGCCAACACCGCCGCCGTATGGCTGCGGCGCGATGACCAAAATGCCTTTACCGCTTTCGCGGTGGACTGCACCCACCTCGGCTGTCCGGTGCGCTGGATCGCGAGCGCCGAGTTGTTCATGTGCCCCTGCCACGGCGGCGTCTATTACAAAGATGGCGCGGTTGCCGCTGGCCCCCCGCCTCATGCTCTGCAACAATATCCTTCGCGCGTGCGCGATGGCCTGGTACAAATCGAATGGGTCCCGCTGCCCAACGTGGCGCGAAAGCGCAATTGCCGTGACCTGGTCAATATCGATGTCTAACACCGCGAAGCGCGCATGGCGCGTCATCGACGACCGCTTGGGCATCAGCAAGGCACTCAAGCCCTTGATGTCGCACAAAGTGCCGAAGCAGAGCAAGTGGGCCTATGTCTTCGGCACCGCCACGCTGTTTTCTTTCGTGTTGCAGGTGGTGACTGGCGTAGTGCTCGCGACTACTTATGTGCCTTCCACCGAAAACGCCTATTCCACCCTCAAATACATCGATAATCAGGCACTGTTGGGCCATGTAGTCCGCGGGCTGCACTATTTCGGCGCATCCGCGATGATCATGTTCATCGGCATTCACATGCTGCAAGCCTACATGTACGCCTCTTACAAATATCCTAGAGAGGCGAACTGGCTGACCGGAGTTGTGCTGCTGATGCTTACGCTAACCATGGGCTTCACCGGCCAACTGCTGCGCTGGGACCAGATTGCCTACTGGTCCGTCAACATCGCCGCCCGCCAGGCCGCGCGCGTGCCCTGGATCGGCCTTCGCCTCGAGCATTTCGTCTTTGCCGGCGACCACATCGGCGGAGCCACGCTCACCCACTTCTACGACCTGCACGTGTTTATCATCCCGGCGCTGATCATCATGGTAGTGGGGGTCCACCTTTATCTGGTCATCTATCACGGGATTTCCGCGCCTCCCAAAGCCGGTCAGCCCGTCGATCCCAGCACCGAACGCAAAAAATACGAACAGATCATCAAAAAAGACGGTGTCCCCTTCTGGCCGGACGCGGCCTGGCGCGACGCCCTCTTTGGCTCATTGGTGGTCGCCGCCGTGGTGGCGCTGGCGTTCACCATCGGCCCTCCGCAGCTCAGCAAACCGCCTGACCCCACGCTGTTGAACGCCTATCCCCGGCCTGATTGGTATCTGCTGTGGTATTTCGCGGTGCTGGCCATGAGCCCGCACAAACTGGAGAACTACATCATCATCCTGGGACCGGCGCTGATCTTCGGCTCCATGTTTCTGCTGCCCTTCTTCTTCAACAAAGGAGAGCGCGCGATTTCCAAGCGCCCCTGGGCCATCGGATGGATCGTCATCATCGTCCTCGGCGTCTGTACTTTGTGGTATGAGGGTCGTGTCGCGCCCTGGTCGCCCCGCTTTGAAGCGCAACCGCTACCCGAGTCCGTCTATGCAGCCTCCGGTCCCGCCGCCCACCGCGGCGCCGTTCTCTTCCACGATAAAGGCTGCGAATACTGCCATCAGATACAGGGGCATGGCGGATTGCGCGGCCCCAACCTCAGCGACGTCGCCAATCGCATGACCGAAGAGCAAATGACCATCCGTATCCTCGGCGGCGGACACAATATGCCCGCCTTCGCCGGCATCCTGCATCCTGACCAGATGAATGATATCCTCGCGTTTTTAAAAACTTTGAGGATGCGTCCCGGTCCCTCTCTCAACACGCCACATCAATGAAGGAATAAAGCACATGAACGATTCCATTCATAATTCGCTGATTCGACTACAGCCGCGCGGTGACTGTCATTCCATCAGCCAGGGCCGCACCGTGCTGACCACTGCTCTCGATGGCTCGGTGCAGCCCGACGGCGACCAGGGCCTCTGGGTTTATCAAACCCGGATGCTCTCCCGTTATCGCTGGAAGGTCAATCGCGGCGCGCCCACCTTCAGTTCGCTCTCCGCGATCGAGCAGCATCGCGATTTCGCGTACTACATCTTCGCTCCGGCGGAATGTGATCCCCGCAAGGTCCCGGATTGCGGGGCGGCGCAGCAGTCGATTGAACTCCGCATCGCCCGCACTGTAGGCGAGGGCATGAGCGAAGAGGTCACGCTCACCAACTTCACCCAGATCGAAACTTCCTTCGAGCTTCGACTGGAAGTGGCTGCTGACTTCGCCGACCCTTCCGAAACCTCGGGGCCGCGAAAGCAAAAAGGGAATCTGACGATCGCCTGGAAGGCAGAAAGAGGTTCTAACCACACTCTCTCTTTTGACTACCATGCCAGACATTACTACCGCCATCAGGGCGACTCCGGCACCGCCTGCTTGCATCGCGGAATTCGTCTCGAGGTAACCAGCGACACTCCGTCCGGTTATCGCGGGGGCAAGATACGCTTCCGGGTCCATCTCAAGCCAGGGGAGGTATGGTCGGCGGCGCTCAGATGGACTGCCCAGCTTGACGGGAAAGAACTGCCTCCGCCTTCGCATGAGGGCGACCGCAAGCGCCAGTCGTTTCGCGAATCCTCGACCCAATACACCGCGCCAGCCGGAGAAAATCTTACCCTTTCCGTATTACGGACCGTGAACCAGGCAGCTACCGATCTCTCCGCCCTGCGGCTCTTCGACCTCGACGGCAAAGATGCCCTCGGCCCAACCTGGATACCTGCCGCCGGTGAGCCGGTTTACGTCGGCCTCTTCGGACGCGACATCTTGTTCTCCTCCCGTGAAGCTGCATCCTTAAGCACCGCGCCCATGCGCGGAGCGCTCGCCAATCTCGACCACCACATCGGGTCCAAGATCGACGACTGGCGGGACGAGCAGCCCGGCCGCATGGTTCATGAATTGCACACCAGCCCGCTCGCGGTCATGAACTACACTCCGCACGGACGCTATTACGGCACCGTCAGCGGCTCCATCTTTTATCCCTCATTACTCTCCGAGCTCTGGCGTTGGACCGGCGATAAAGAACTCGTGCGTCCCATGATTGCACCTGCTTTGCGAGGCATTGAGTGGGCGGACAAATACAGCCGCGATGAAAGCCATTTCTATAAATACCAGACCCGCTCTTCGCAGGGCGAGAAGAACCAGGGCTGGAAGGATTCTGGCGACGCCATCGTGCACGCTGATGGTTCGCAGGTCAAGGACCCGCTCGGCACCTGCGAGATGCAAGCGTATGTTTACGGCTCCAAGATCGGACTCGCTGAAGTGCTCTCGTGGATTGAGCCGGGCGAGAAAGACTTGATCAAGCGCCTCAGGTGCGAGGCCGCCGAACTTAAACAACGCTTCAACGACTTCTTCTGGATGCCCGAGGAAAACTATCTTGCCATGGGTATCGATTCCCATAATCGGCCCATCCGCTCCGTCGCCTCCGACCCCGGCCACTGTCTGCTGAATTCCATCGTTGATGATTCGCTCAAAGAAGCGGTGGCCAGACGCCTGATGGCCGATGACATGTTCTCCGGCTGGGGAGTGCGCACCCTTTCCGCGAAGCATCCCGCCTACAATCCGTTCTCCTATCATCGCGGAACGGTATGGCCGGTCGAGAATGCGATGTTCGTGCTCGCCCTGGCCGAATGCCATCTCTATGACGATATGAACCGCCTGGCGCGCGCCATCTTCGATTCCGCCGCCCTCTTCCAATACCATCGCTTGCCTGAGCTGTTTTGCGGACACTCGCGCGATGACGCCCACCCGTTTCCTGCACTCTATCCCCGGGCGAATTCGCCCCAGGCATGGTCGGCGGCGGGACCATTCCTCATCTTGCAAGCCATGCTCGGCATCCACCCTCACGCCTTCCGCAAAACGCTCTTCCTCGATCCCCATTTGCCCGACTGGTTGCCAGAAATTCGCCTTGGCCGTTTGCGCGTGGCGGCCGCCACAGTGGATATTCACTTTTGTCGCGAGGCGAACGGAAACAGTTCTTTCGAAATACTGGCCCAGCAGGGAGAGTTGAAGGTAGTTCACGCGCCTGATCCGGGAAAGAGATCGTCGGACGAGTAGAGAAGTTGCCGGTTGAGTACAATGGTTTGCCTATGCTGAATCGACGCAACTTCCTCTCTCTGTCTGTGCTGGCTGCAGGTGCTGCCACGCTGCCCTCAGCCAGTTCCTCTGCGCAAATGAGCGCAGGTACAAATTGTGCCGCGCTGCCGGAACCCATTGCGGCGCTCAAATCACGAAAGAGTGAAGCACAGCCGATCTCGACGGAAGAGCGCTCCCAGCGCATTGAGCGAGCACGCGAACTGATGGTGCAGAACAAGCTCGACGCCATTTTCATGATCGGGGGCACCTCGCTGGTCTATTTCACCGGCGTGCATTGGTGGAACAGCGAGCGGCTGGGGGCCATGGTTTTGCCCGCAAAGGGCAACGCGTTTTTCGTGTGTCCGGTTTTTGAAGAGGGCCGCATGCGTGAGCAGTTGACGCACGCACCCGGCGGCGAGAGCACCAAGGTGTTGACCTGGAATGAGAACGAAGACCCTTACCGGCTGGTCGCGCAAGGGCTGCGCGATCTTGGGATTGCCAGCGGCAATCTCGGCATGGAGGAGCGCACCACGTATGTATTTGTGGAAGGCACCGCAAACGCCGCGCCGCAGGTGAAGATCACGAGCGCCACTCCGGTGACTGCGGGATGCCGCATGATTAAAAGCGCGCATGAGCTCGCGCTGATGACGCTGGCGAACCAGGTCACGCTGGCAGCCTACGAGGCGGCATGGAAGAGCCTCAAGCCGGGCATGACGCAGAACGATTTTCAGCATCTGGTCGAAGCCGCGCACGACCAACTCGGATTCCACGGCAGCGCCGACGTACAGGTTGGCGAATATTCCGCGCTGCCCCATGGCTCAATCCATCCGCAGGTGGTCGAAGAGAACGCAATCCTCTTGATGGATGGCGGATGCACCGTCGAGGGTTACCAATCAGACATCAGCCGCACTTTTGTGCTGGGTAAGCCTACGGAAAAGATGAAGAAGGTCTTCGACATCGTGCATCAGGCGCAGGCCGCCGCGCTTAAACAGGCGCGGCCTGGAGTGGAAGCACAAAGCGTGGATGCCGCCGCCCGCAAGGTGGTGACGGATGCCGGGTATGGTCCGGGCTATAAGTATTTTGGTCATCGCTTGGGCCACGGTATCGGCATGGACGGACATGAATGGCCGTATCTGGTGGGCGGCGACACGCTCAAGCTTGCGCCCAACATGTGCTTCAGCGATGAGCCAGGGATTTACATCAAAGGTGAATTCGGCGTGCGCCTGGAAGACGACATGCACATCACGGAAGACGGAGCGAAGCTGTTTACCGGACAGAGCCGCAGTCTGGAAGAGCCGTTCGGGACCGGCTAGCTACCATGTGTAGTGAAATAGGCCAGAACAGCGACGGCCTCCGCGCGAATGCTCGCGATCGCGCGGGCACTCCTGCTATTTTACTGGGCTCCCCTGACTCGCTCGTTCCCAGGCCTTGGCGTATTTCCAACTGACGTAAGTGCGATGATAGAGGTGCAGCAGGAGACCTTCGCGGCCATCGAGGAAGCCGAGGCGGAGAAAATAGTTATAGAAGAACGTCAGTTGTGGTCGCAGGACGACATTCGCAAGAAAGGAAAAGATGTTCCGGCCTGACTTGCCGGAGTGAAGTGCGAGCTCCGCGCCCAAAGAGGAATAACGGTTCATGTGCTCTATATAGGAATTGAGGGTGGGATAGGCGTGATGGATGAGATCGCCGTGTAGAGTGTCAGCAGGACTGCTGACGATTGCCGTTTCATGGACAGAACGTTCCTGAAAGCGCCCCGTGTCGCGCTTCCACAGGCGCAGCTTGTGGTCGGGATAGAAGCCGCCGTGTTTTATCCATCTGCCAAGGAAGAGGTTGCGGCGCGCGATTTGGTAGCTGGCATCCGCGCCGGTATTCCCAATGATGCAGCGGATGGAGTGCGCCAGCTCTTCGCTGACCTCTTCATCGGCGTCCAGCGAAAGGACCCATTCCGAAGCCGCTTTTTCGAGGGCAGAATTCTTTTGCGTGGCGAAGCCCTTCCACTCT
>JBDTLH010000240.1:0-4228 GCA_039934875.1 Acidobacteriaceae bacterium
GCGCCCGCGCGGGTCAGATTCTCAATCGCGGTCCCGATCAGGAGCTGCTGTTGTGCCAGCGAAAATTCAAAGAGTTGACCGGGCTTGATGCCGAGCTGGGGGACATGCTCCAGCCACTCGGGGTGAAGGTGCGCCTGCACCTCGTGGCCTGCCTCCAGGATTTCGCCGACCAGTTGTTGCAGCGGACCGGGACCGACGTGAGGAGCGGAGGCGAAGAGGCCTTCGACAAAGAACACTGCTTTCAGGCCGTGCTGCTGCAAGAGCCGGGCCTGAAAGCGAACGCCGAACTCCCCCTGGGGAGTGATGCCGTAGAGGTCGCGATCTATGTCGTCCGCCAGGCGCCGACTGCGCCAATTGGGCGCATAGGCATAGACCTCGGCGTCAATGGTGATGAGCAGCTTCATGAGATATGCCGCGGTCCTTTCGCGCAGAGTTGAATGGATTCCGGGCGATGGCTGCCACCGGAGATCTGGGGGGAAGATTAATGACACTATCGGCGCAGGGCGGGGCGAAGATGAGGAGGATTTATTCGCTGGACTGATGAACGCCGGGGACGACGTGGGAAGAGAGACCTGTTCCCGCTACGCGGGATCGCCTGCGAGGGCGCGGGCGCATCAGCAAGGGAGACATCGCGCGCCGGAGCCATGGGTCGGCGGGGACGCCGACCCTCCAGGCGCGGGAGTGTACGGGGCGGGTGCTTGGCGGGTTATTCGACGTTCACGTCGGCTTCGACGGACATGCCGGGACGGAGGCGGCGGTCGGGGTCCTGATCGTGCTTGTAGGTGATCTTCACCGGGATGCGTTGCACCACCTTGACGTAATTGCCGGTGGCGTTCTCCGGAGGCAACATGCTGAAGACGGCGCCGGTGGCCGCTCCGATGGAATCGACGGTGCCTTCGAGATCCATACCGAGCGCGTCCACATGGACCTTCGCGCGCTGGCCGGGATGCATGTTATGGAGCTGGGTCTCTTTGAAATTGGCGGTGATCCAGAGGTCATCAAGCGGCACCACGGACAGCAACATCTGGCCGGGGCTAATGTTCTGTCCCACTTCCACGCTGCGATGGCCGACGATGCCGCTGATGGGGGCGATCAGTTTGGTGTAATCGAGATTCAGTTGCGCCTGATGAACGGCGGACTGGGCCTTTTGCGCGGCGGCGTCGGCGGCGGACGCCTTGTGCGCCGTCACTTCCACGTTCGCCGGGCTGACGCGGGCGTTCACTAGACTGGCGCGCGCCTGCTGCAAGTGTCCGTTGGCGACATTGATCTGCTGCTCGGCGGAGGAGACATTGGCCTGTGCGGCGGTAACGCCTGCGTTCGAGCCGGCCGCGGCGGCGACGGCGGTATCGTACTGCTGCTGCGAGATCTCCTGTTTCTTTACGAGTTGCTGGTAACGCTGGATGTCACTGTTCGCCTTGGCCGCATTCGCCTGCGCCTGGGCGAGTTGGGCACGGGCAGCGTCGGCCTGCTGTTTGGCCGCGCTCACCTGCGCCACGGCATTGGTGACGTCCACCTGGGCGCCGGCGATGGAGGTGCGGGAGTTGGAGCGCACCAGCGGAACTCCGCTTTGCGCGGCGGCCGCCTGCGCCTGCAGGTCCTGATAATTCGCCTGCGCATTCTCAAGGGCCACCTGATAATCAGAGGGATCGATTTCAACCAAGGTCGCGCCGGCCTGCACTAGCTGGTTGTCGTCGTAGTAAACCTTGGTAACGTGTCCGCTGATGCGCGTGCTCACGTTGTAAATGTGCCCATCCACCTGGGCGTCGTCGGTGCTCTCCCAGTGGCGCGAGTGGATGTAAAAAAGAATAACGCCGACGATCACCACCAGGCCGACCAGTCCGAAGATGACTTTCAGATAAGGCTTGCGCTTGAAGAGGCCGGGCTTCTTGCCCTCATTCTGGATCTCGTCGTCATCATCGCCGTGATCGTGGTCCCGGTCCTGATTTTGTTGTTCGGTGGAAGCGACGCGCTCCTGCTCACGGTCATCCGTGGTGCGGGTGCGGGAGGAAGCGGAGCGGGGTTCTTCCTGCGTCTGGGTCCCGGAGTGCGGCTGTTGCTCTCTTTCTGCCATGGCTCTACTTGCCCGTGCCTTTCAAATATTGTTCGACGGCCTGTTCGGCGACGCCGACACTGCGCGCCAGTATGACCTTGGAGATATTGTGTTGATAGACCGCCGCGATATAGCTTTCGTTGGCAGTGGCGACGGAATCCTGGGCCTGCACGACTTCGAGGTTGTCCGCCACCCCGGCAGCGAATCGGTCCTGCGCCTGGGTCAGGGTCTCATTCGCCAGTTGCAGGCTGGATTGCGCGACTTCGACCTGTTTAGCGGCTGCCATCACATCCAGAAATGCGTTGCGTATCTCGTACTCGATGCGCGAGCGGAGATCGTCGAGTTCGGCGCGGCGCTGGGTGAGATTGGCATCCGCCTCCTGGATGTCGGCGCGGGTCTTCCAACCGGCGAAGATGGGAATCTGAATGCCCGCGGCGGCGGCGAAGACGCCGTGGGAGTGGAAGGGGGAGTTGAGTCCCTCATCGCCGTAATAGCCGTTGATCCCCAGTGAGGGATAATGTTCGGCGACGGCCGCCGACTTGCTCAGCTCCGCGGCCTTGACTAAAGACTGCGCTTGCAGGAAATCGGCGCGGCGCTGATAGGCGCGCTCCAGTTCGGTCTTGAAATCGAGCGCGGGCAGCGGCTGATAGGGGACGCGATCAGTCACTTCATAACGTTGATCGAGAGGAAGTCCGATGGTGCGCGCCAGTTGCAGCCGGCTCTTATCGAGGTTGTTCTGCGCCTGTATCAGTTGCTGCTGCCGCGCCTGCAACTCGACCTGAGCGCGCAACGCGTCAATCTTGGGCGTGACCCCGGCATTCTGCTGGTCCACGGCCCGCTTATAGAGCGCGTCGGCGGTGTTGACCTCGGATTGCGCAGCCTCTACCCGGGAGATCGCGGTAGTCACCTGCAGATAGGAGTTGCCGGTTGAGAGCACGACCAGCTCGCGGGTATTGCGCAGCGCTTCGACGGTCCCCCTGGTGACCTCTCGCGAGGCGCGCGCCTTCTGAATCAGGTTCCAGTTGAAGACGCTTTGAGAGAGGTTGGCGCGCGCGTCGAAGACCACAAAGGGGCCTACGATCGAAGGCACTCCGGGAATTTTACCCGCGGGGAATCCCAGCGCGGCGAGATTGATCTGCTGCGCTGTCTCGCTGATGGTGGCATTCACCTGGGGCAGCAGGTTTGCCAATTGCCGCACCTGCTCCGCGCGCACCCTCTGGGCCCCAGTGTTGCTCTCAATCAGCCCCAGGTTATAGCGCAAAGAGCGCTGGATGGCGTCCGCGAGCGAGAGCGGCAGCACTTGATTGGTGGCTTTTTCGCGGGTAACGCTACCTTGCAGCGGACTGGGAGAGAGCGCCTCCTGGATGGACTGTAGCGCCGCGCTTCCCTGCTGCTGTGACAGCGCGGAGACGGGAAAAATGGCCGAAGCAGCCGTGACAACGATGAGGGCACACTTCGCGCTGCTTTTGCCGATATGCCTGATCAGGTTTTTGCTCATTTCTATCTTGATAATTTGCGACACTTTGCGCTCGCACCGCCCAGCGTGACCGCCATTGGATGCAGACAGCCGAAGCTGGGCTTCAGCGTTCCCCGCGTCAATCCTTCAACCTACCAGCTTAACCCGCTGCTCCCGATTGTAAGTGGAAACTTACTTACTTTTGGGTGTGCGCACCAGGTCTGGAAGTTGAAGGGCGGAGCCGCGCGTTGTGGTTGAATGGTTGCGATGGATAACGAGCAGAATACACCGGGCCCACGCGTGGAATTAAGTGGATTGTCCACGGAGGCGCGCAATGAACGCGCGGCGGGATTGGACACCAAGTCGGCGCTGGAGATTGCGGCGATTATCAATGCGGAAGACCAAACCGTGGCGGAGGCGGTGGGCCGCGCAATTCCGCAGATCGCGCGGGTGATCGATGCGGCGGCGGCGGCGATGGGCGGCGGCGGACGGCTGATCTATGTGGGAGCCGGCACGTCGGGGCGGTTGGGCGCGCTGGATGCGTCGGAGTGTCCGCCGACGTTTGGCGTGAGCTATGAGACGGTGCAATATGTGATGGCTGGAGGTCCCCAGGCGCTGGCGGCGGCGGCGGAGGCGAATGAGGATTCGCGGGAATTGGGGGAGCGGGACATGGCGGCGCGCAATCCTGGGCCGAAGGATTTAGTGGTGGGCATTGCCGCGAG
>JBDTLH010000241.1:0-3063 GCA_039934875.1 Acidobacteriaceae bacterium
CCGGCGGTGGAGGGAGGCTCACCGAGTTCGCCATTCTCAATGATAGGCAGCACCTGGGTGAGGGCGAAGAAGCGCGCGAGATGGGATAAGTATTTCATCGGCAAACGTTAGATGTCCTATGGCTGCGGAAGTTCCAGCAAACGTTCCTATGATATACCGACCGTGTCAAATCAAGCCTGATGGGGCATCATGGCCTCGATCTTGGGCAGGAATTCCCGCACCGACGAGGTCGAATAGCGCAGCGTCGCCGACTCCGCAATCTCGTGGGCCTCATTGCTAAGCACCAGAATAGGGATGTGGAAGTCACGCAGAAGCGTCTGCGCGTCGCTGATCAGCTTTGCGGGGACGGTCTGGCAGATGACGCAGCCCTGAACGCGGCGGCGCTTGATGGTCGTCTCCAGCTCAGAGAGCGAGGAGCAGATGTGCATCTGGTAGCCGAAGGACATAAGCAGCTTGCTCCGTAACGAAGCAAGCTGCTGGTCCACGCCGAAGTGAATGAGATTGGTCTCTGACATAAGCGTCCGGATTAACGACCACGACCGCCGCTGCGACCACCGCCACCGCCGCTTCCGCCGCCGTAGCCACCGCGTCCGCCGCCACCGCCGCCAGGACGTCCGCCGCCGCCGCCGAAGCCGCCACCGCCGCCGGGACGGCCGCCGCCACCACCGCCGCCGGGACGAGGACGGAAGCCGGTGTCGGTCTTAGGCCGGGCCTCGTTGACGCGCAGCGTGCCGCCCTCGAATGCCGAGCCGTCGAGCGAACGGATCGCCTCCTGGGCATCGCTGTCGGACATTTCCACAAAGCCGAAGCCGCGTGACGCACCGGTGAATTTGTCAGTGACAACCTGGGCGGAGTTGACCGCGCCATGCTGCGCAAAGAGCTGCTCAAGCTGACTATCCGAGATAGCCGGAGAGAGATTACCTACGTAGATTTTCAAAGTGTTTGTCGCCTTTCTGAGAGGGGGCTTTGTCTGGGGTAGATCCGAGATTGGCGACAAGCGTCAATTGCGGGGTGTTCGCCTGAAGAGAGTGAGCAGCGCCCCGGACCTGACTGACATGCTCTCTAGAAGCCTCTCATTAGTATATGGGAGTTCGCGCTTCAACGGTGGACGCGGTCATAATTATGGGCAGTAGCATCTCAGAGAAGTTATGCGCGAATTCTCCCAATTATGCGAACAGGTGGCAGCGACCACTAAGAAGACGGAAAAGACGCGGCTAATCGCAGCGTATCTGGCGGCGCACGATCCGGTGGTGGCGGGGATTGCAGCCGGATTTCTGTGTGGGCGTCCGTTTCCCGCATCTGAGGAGGCGACCCTGCAAGTGGGAGGCGCGCTGATCTGGCGCGTGATCAGCTCCATCGCCAGCCTGAGCGGAGACGAGATCAGTCGCGCTTACCGCAAGACCGGAGATACCGGCGCGGCGACGGAGATGGTATTGCAGGGGCATGCGGCAAGCGGTCCGGCGTTGAGCGTGATCGAAGTTGAGCAGGCATTTCGCCATATCGCGGACGCTCGCGGAACAGACGCCAAGGCGGCGGAGTTGGAGGCGCTGTTGCGGCGCGCGCAGCCCGTCGAAACCAAGTACATCCTGAAGATCATCACCGGAGACCTGCGCATCGGCTCGCGCGAGAGTTTGGTGGAAGAGGCGATCGCTCAGGCCTTCGCGGTGAAGCCGGCGGAGGTGCGGCGCGCCAACATGATGCTGGGTGACATCGGGGAGATGCTGCGCCTGGCCCGCGAACACCAGTTGCATCAGGCGAAGATGCGGCTCTTCCACCCACTGAAATTCATGCTGGCGACTGCGGCGGAATCAAGTGCGCAGGCATTCGATTACTTCTCCGATGCGGCGGTTGAAGACAAATATGACGGGGTGCGGGCACAGGCGCATTGCGCGGGAGGCAAGGTGAAGCTCTTCTCGCGCACGCTCGATGAGATAACCGCATCTTTTCCCGAGGCGGCGGCGGCGCTGGAGAAGATGCCGGAGGGGGTGATCCTCGACGGTGAGATTTTGGCGTGGGACGCGAGCGCTGTCTCTTCTGCTGCGATCGAAGCGGCGGAAGAAGAGGGCGTGGCGGTTGCTATGACCCGCTTTCATTCGCACCATCGCGGGCGGGCCCTGTCCTTCAGCGCTCTGCAAAAACGCTTGGGACGCAAGAATGTCACGCGCGAGATGATGGAGCGGGTGCCGGTGGCTTATGTCTGCTTCGATGTGATCTATTCCCAGGGCGAGTTGGTGATTGATCGTCCGTTGCGCGAGCGGCTGCTGATTCTCGATCGCGTGTTTGAAAAGTACGCCGCCACCTCCGCCGCACAGACGGGATGTCCGGTGCTGCGCGCCCCCGTGGCACATGCGGCGTCGGCGGAGGACCTGGATGCGATCTTCGATGCCGCACGCGCGCGCGGCAATGAAGGGCTGATGGTGAAAGACCTCGACGCGGCGTATCAGCCGGGGCGGCGCGGCAAGTCATGGCTGAAGCTCAAGCGCGAGCTCGCGACCCTCGATGTAGTAGTCACCGCCGCCGAGTGGGGCAACGGACGCAAGGCGCCATGGTTAAGTGATTACACCTTTGCAGTCCGTGATGGAGAGCGGCTGCTCAACGTGGGCAAGGCCTATAGCGGGGTGACCGATGCGGAGATACAACAGCTCACCGCGCATTTTCTGGAGGCTACGCTGGTGGATTACGGCCATCATCGGCTGGTCGAGCCGGACACGGTCTTCGAGGTCGCCTTCAACAACATCATGCGCTCGGAGCGGCATGAGAGCGGCTATGCGCTGCGCTTTCCCCGCATTGTGCGCATTCGCGGCGACAAAACCGCGGCGGAGATCGATACGCTCGAGCGGGTGCGCGAGATTTACGAGAGCGAACTTGCGCAGGGCCGGGTGGGAGCGAAGCGCGGATAACGGTCCGCCTGACACCAGTATCAGTTGCCAACCTTCAGCGTGTTATTTGCATTCCTATGTGTGCGGAAAGAGAGGCAACGCCAATGGCAACGCACAAGAAATCCAGTACCAAAAAGAGTTCCAGTACGAAGAAGAGATCGGCTGCGCCGCGCAAGAGATCATC
>JBDTLH010000242.1:0-3778 GCA_039934875.1 Acidobacteriaceae bacterium
GTAGTCCCGTTGGCAGCGACCTTGATTGTTCCGGCCGCATTTGGGCAGCAGAATAACGCGCCCGCGAGCAGCAGCCAGAACACGCCGTCGCAATCCCAGAGCCAGCCATCGAGTCAGGCAGCCACCTCAAACGAAGCGCAGACTCCGGCCGGCAATTCCAACTCGCAGTACGCGACCGGCGCTCCCTTGGCGGGACAGTCGAAGGAGGGCTTTTGGGGCCATCTCATGCCCTTCGCCCGCAAAAAATATGTCCAGCGAAACATGGATCCGGTGCGTGGCCGGGTCAATGAGCTCGACGAATTGACCGCCAGGAACGCCAGCAGCATCAAGGATGTGGACAGCCGGGCGCAACAAGGCATAAAGGAAGCGAACGCCCGCGCCGGACAAGCCGACCAGCACGCCATGGCGGCGAACCAGCTCGCCACTCAGGCGAACAGCACGGCACAACAGGCCACTACGCGGCTCGCCACCGTGCAGCATACCGTCTCCAACCTCGATCAATATCAACCGGTCACCGACGCGGAGATCCGCTTCAAACCGGGCCAGACCAAGCTCGGCGCACCCGCGCAACAGGCGCTCGACCAGATCGCGGACCAGTTGAAGGGACACAGCGGATACATCCTGCAGGTGCAGGGCTTCTCTACCAGCAAGGGAACGCGGGGCATCGAGAATTCACAGGCGATTACGCAGTCGGTAGTGCGGTATTTAGTGGAGCAGCACGATGTTCCGCTGTACCGGATATACACCATTGGGATGGGCAATGCAGAGGTCAAAGCCACCGCCCCGGAAGCCGCGCAGCCCGCGACGACCACTGCCGCCGCAGCGCCGGCGCGCAAGTTCCGCGGCGGCAAAGTAGAGGTCTCGCTGCTCAAGAACAGCCTGGCGGATATGTCGGCGCAAAACGGCACGCCGCAGTAGCCCGCAACCAGGTTCCTCAACAACGCTTGAAGCCTCGGAATTTCCGAGGCTTCGTTTTTTGTTCCGGCGGGAGGGAACAATTCGTGCTCGACCGGCGTATTCTTGAAGAGGTGATCAGGCGGCTCCAAAACGTCGTAATGCTCGCGATATTGGCGATCTTTATCGCGCAACCGGCACTGGCTTGCCTGGCGCCGCAACAGATGTCGCCCTCGGAGATGGCTTGCTGCAAGCAGATGGCCGGCGATTGCGATATGGCAAACACCGGATCCGGCGCGGACCACTCCTGCTGCAAAGACGTTGTGCACGCGAATGCAGCCGATGTTGCTCCGGCGTACCGTGGCACGTTAGCTTCCCCCGACTCACTTTGCAATAACATCCAAGTTGCTATCGCTGCGATTCCGCAGGCGGCTGTCATCGCTGGTTTGCGCCACGGATCGCCTCCGCCCACCTCTCCGCCCGGCATGCATTTCATTCTTAGGGTCTGATCGTCCTCCACTCGCGCTGAATGCTGGAGTATGCGTGCGCCCGCACGCCTGACTTTCACCGCATTGCAAGGAGGATTGGATGAAGCGCATCTATGTTCATGCGTTGTTATTTCTATGGCCGTTCGCAACTATGGCCTTCGCCGCCAATCACGGTCCGGTATTCGGGCTGGCAACGCCTACGAATTCAAAGGGAGAATGGAGCTTTGACAGCGGCATGTTTGGGCGCTCGGCAGGCGCCGGTACAAACGCTTCACTGCGCGAGCTGATCGCCTACGGCTTCACTCCGCATGTTACGGTCTCTTTCACCGCCCCGCTGCAGTTTAGCGGCGCGGCTTTGCCGCCGACACGCATCCAGCCGGGCGATGACTTCGAGGCGGGCGTAGCGTGGAGATTTCAGCACGACACCACCAAGGTTGGAACGCGTATCGAAAGCACCGCATTTGCCAGCGTGGTCGCGCCGGGGGCGCAATCGGGCTTTCCCGGCATTGCCCACACAACCAACGCACCGGGTACGATGATCGGCGGAGTGACCGGACTTGCCTCCCGCAGCCAATACTTCTGGATCGGGAGCACCTTCACCAAATTCTATGAGCACAATCATGACCGCCGTCCCGCTGTGCTCGACTACTCGCTGGTCTATGGATACCGCCCTCCCAAGTGGCGCAAGGAGCCTCCCAAATGGGACTGGCGATTGTTTGGGGAACTGGTGGGCGAGCGCTCCGGCAGATTTTTGCAAGCGGACGCGGTGGTGCCGGAGACACAGGCGCACCAGGTGTTTGTGGGGCCGTCCGCGCTCGGAATCTACCGCAACTACACGGTGAGCTTCGGAGCGCAGTTCCCCGTGTATCAAAATATTGGCGTGCTCTTCCCTCGCGAGCGGGTGCGCTACGCCGTCAATTTTAGCTATTTGCTATTCCAATCGCATTGAGAATTCGAGGAGACACTATGAAACGCGTTTCAACACTATTAGCCACCTTCCTGTTGCTGGCCGCTGCGGCGCAAGCCGAGGTCAAGTCCATCGACATTACCGTCTTCGGCATGGATTGAGAGGTCTGTGCCCACGCCGTGCGCGTGTCCATGAAGGCCATCAACGGAGTGGATTCGGTGAAGGTAAGCCTCGCCACCGGACTCACCTCGGTCACCCTGAAGCCCGGCAATACCGCGACGCTCCAGCAATTTCAAGAGGCAATTACCAGAAACGGATTCACCATGAAGCAATCGAATATTGTGGTCGCGGGAAAAATATTGGCTGTCGGCGGAAAAGATAAGCTGCAGGTTTCAGGATCGAACGAGGTGCTCAACCTTGACGCCAATGCGCAGAACTTGCAGTCCTATGAAGGCAAAAACGTCGTCATTACCGGCGTGGTCCCCGAGCCAGCGAAGAAGCGCGCTCCGGACACCGTGCGTGTAGAGAAGATTGTGGAGGGGCAATGATCACGACCCAGGAGACGCGCAAACGCTCCGCGCTGCTAAGCTATTTTTCGCTGTTCACTTCGCTCAGCACGCTCTTCTGCTGCGCACTGCCGTCACTGTTCGTGCTCTTCGGATTGGGGGCGACGGTGGGCGCGACGCTCTCCTCCATGCCCTGGCTGGTGGCGCTCTCCCGTCACAAACCGTGGACCTTCAGCATCGCGGGGACCTTCATCGCACTGGGATTCTGGAACATCTACTTCCTCTCGCCGCGCCTCCGCCCAAGAGAGGCGTGCGATGCGAACGGCCCGGGCGCTTGTGACGCCGCCAGCCGCTGGAGCAAAGCACTGTTATGGATCTCAGCGGTGCTCTATGCCATCGGCATCTTCGTCGCCTTTGCCCTGGGACCGCTTCTCACCTACATGGATAACCACGGTTGAGTCGTGCATTTGTCGGCTCTCGACTTAGCCCGTGCCCGGCGCCATCGGATGCCTCTGGGCCGGCTCCCTCGCCGACCGCTTCGCCGCCGCTGCCTCCCCACGCTGCCGTTCCTTCGCCAACACAACTCCCCTTAACGATCCGGGTCTCCACTTTCGTTCTTGCCCTGGTCTTCCTTCGTGCTCCCTTCGTCACCTCTGTGCTTGCTTCGGTCTCTCCATGCTGAATGACTTCTCTACAATAGAAGTTCCCATGCCACACGAACTTCCCAAAGCCTACGACCCCACCGCCATCGAAGATCGCTGGGCGAAATACTGGGTGGATGAAAAACTCTTCCACGTTGCCACCCCGTCCGCCGCCAGCACGCAACCCATCTTCACCATCCTCTTGCCCCCGCCCAACGTCACCGGACGCCTGCACATGGGCCACATGCTCAACCAGACCGAGATGGACATTCTCACCCGCTGGCACCGCATGAAAGGCGATCTCGCGCTCTGGCTCCCCGGCACCGACCACGCCGGAATCGC
>JBDTLH010000243.1:0-8284 GCA_039934875.1 Acidobacteriaceae bacterium
ATATACGATCACGCCGGTGATGGAGACGTACATCCACACCGGCCAGGTCCAGCGGGCGATCTGCTTGTGCAACGCAAATTTACTCTTAAGCGCGCGCGACAGCGTGATCAGCACCAGCGGCACCACTAACGCTGCCAGGATTGTATGCGTGAGCAGGATGGCCAGGTAAGCGTTTCGCATCGGCCCGTGATGCTGAAAGCGGACGCTTGCGACGTGCTCATAATGTGGCAGCACGTAAAAGTGGTAGGTCAGATAACACGCCAGAAAAGCGGACGAGGTCGCGAATGCCGCGATCATGACCGCGCGATGGTTGGCAATGCGCCGCTTGGCAATCTGCCAGCGTCCGATGCCCAGCAGAACGGCGGTGATACCGTTGAGCACCGCGTCGATAGTAGGAAAGACCGAGGTGGGCGCGGGCATCTAAGCTGCTGGCCGGGTGCTGCGTTTCGCAACGGCGACGAGGGCGGCGATGAAGACCAGCAGGCTGAACCCGGCGAGGATGAGCAGCGATAGCCCGGGCCCGAACTGCGCCATGCTGCGCGCCTCGGGATAGAGTCCGGTGCGAAGGGCGTCCATGCCATAGGTGAGCGGGTTGATGAGCATGATGGCGCGCAACCATCCCGAGGCGGAAGAGACCGGAAAGAGCGCGCCCGAAAGCAGCCATAGCGGCAGCAGAAAGAGGTTGATGATGGCATGAAACGCCTGCGCTGAATCCATCTTCCAGGCGATGGCGAAGCCCAGCGAAGTGAGCGCGAAGGCGGTGAGCAGCGTGGAGGCGACGGCGATGCCGAATCCCGCAAGCGTCAGGTGCACACCGATCATAGGGCAGAAAACCAGGAAGATCAAACCCTGCACGGCGGCGAGGGTAGTGCCGCCGAGCACCTTGCCCAGCACAATCGCCGCGCGATTCACCGGCGCCGGAAGCACAGAGAGCAAAAAGCCTTCATTGCGGTCTTGAATCAGCGACATCATGCTGAAGATCGAGGTGAAGAGCACAATCATCACCAGCGCGCCGGGGAAGAAATAATGCAGGTAGCTCTCCGATGCTGCGCCGGCGCCCGCATTGAAACTGCGCCCGAAGCCGCTGCCGATCACGATCCAGAAGAGCAGCGGCGAAGCGATCACGCCGACCACGCGCGATTTCTGGCGGTAGAAGCGCACCAGCTCGCGCTGCCACAAAGTATAAGCGGCGCTCCATAGCACGGAAGATTGCGGCTGCCGTGCGCGCCCGATGCGTACCGTTGGATTAGCGACCGTGCTTGCCATTCGTTCCTCCCTGCTCTCCAACTTCGTTCCAGAAGCGATGCCCCGTCCGCCGAATAAACACGTCTTCCAGCGACGGCTTCGACACCATCACCGAATTGATCTCGCCGGGGAAGCTCTCCATCAGCGGCGGAATAAAACGATGCGCCTCATCCTGCTCGAAGCGCACCTTATTATTTAACACCTGCGTGGCGACGTGAAAGCGCCCGCGGATGCGCTCCGCCAGTCCCTCAGCATCGCTTACTGCCTCAAGTTCAACAATGTCAGCGCCGATCTCCGCCCGCAATTCGTTGGGAGTGCCCAGCGCCACCAGATTGCCGCTGCTCATGATCGCCAGCCGGTCGCAGCGCTCCGCCTCTTCCATCAGGTGGGTGGTAGCGACCACCGTCACACCCTCCTGATCGCGCAACTCGGAAAGATACTGCCAGAGGTCGCGGCGTGCGCCCGGATCAAGTCCCGTCGTAGGCTCATCGAGCAGCAGTACGCGGGGATGGTGTAGCAGTCCCTTCGCCACCTCAACTCTCCGTTGCATTCCGCCCGAAAGCTTCTCCACCAATTCATTGGCGCGGTCCAGCAGCCGGACGCGCTCCAGCATTTCGTCAATGCGGCGGTTGAGCGATGCACCCCAGAGCCCGTAAAGGTGCCCCTGATGCTTAAGGTTCTCGCGCACGGTAAGTTTGATATCAACTGACTTCGCCTGATACACAATGCCGATACTGCGTCGCACCAGATTTGGATTGGTTACCGGATCAGCGCCCGCAATCAGCGCGCGCCCGCTGGTGGGCAGCATGAGCGTGGTCAGGATGCGGAAGAGCGTCGTCTTCCCGCTCCCGTTCGGCCCCAGAAGCCCAAAGAGCTCCGCATCGTCGATCGAAAACGAGATCCCATTCAGCGCCCGCCGCTCCCCGTAATCGTGGACTATATTGTCCACCAGAACAATGGGATCTCCGGCGCTCTTAATCACGCTCGCGTCAGGCAGGTGTAGGGTCCGGGTCGTCATCGTCATTGCAGTTTCAATATCCTGGCCGGAGGAATAGCGTTCCACATCAGCACTCCGAAGAGAATGGGAAGATAGATGACCGACATGCGTAGAAGCTGGCGCGCGTACTTTTTCGTAATCGGCGCATCCGGAGCGTTGGCTATGCGGCTGAAGCTCAGAGCGTAGTAGAGATACGCCAGGCCGAAGACAATGGCGATGATGAAGTAGATATCTCCCGCCATGTGCATCAGCGTGGGCACCAGACTGACCGGCAGCAGCAGCGCGGCATAGACCACCGCCTCGCGGGCGACCGCGCGTCCGTCCGGCGCGGCGACGGGAAGCATCAGTATGCCGGCGCGCGCGTAGTCCTCGCGATAAAGCCAGGCAATCGATTCAAAATGAGGGAACTGCCAGACAAAGAGGATGGCAAATAGGACCACCGCCTGCCATTCGACTACCCCGCGGGCGGCCACCCATCCCAGCAGCGGAGGCATCGCTCCGGGGACCGCACCCACGAATGTCGCCCACGGCGAGCGCGTCTTCATCGGCGTGTACACCAGCACATAGCTGGCTGCCGTCAGCAGGGTAAGCACTGCCGCGATGGCGTTGGCAAAGAACGCAAGATAGAGGCAGCCGCCCACCACCAGCGCCACGCCGATGATCGTCCCTTGCAGCAGCGACATGTCTCCCGCGGGAATCGGGCGCCGGCGCGTGCGCAGCATAAGCGAATCCTCCCGCTTTTCCAGCACTTGGTTGAGCGCGGCTGCGCCCCCGGACGCGAGTCCGATGCCCAGCATGGCATGAAACGCCGCCCAGCTCAGCGAAGAACCCTCGTTCGAGCGAATGCACCCCAGATAATATCCGGCAAACGCCGTAGCCACCACCATGCTCGTGACCCGCAGCTTCAGCAACTCCGAATACGTGCGCACCGACTGCTTGGGCACGGCCGCTTCCGGCAGCGGAGGAACTTTGGTCTGCACCGCAAGGTTCATGCGTTCACCGCCTGATTGCGAAATTCCAGAACATCCGCGGGTTTGCCCGCCAGCACATGCACGATCTCCGCCGCCAGCCACCATGAAATCGCCAGCAATATCGCCCCGCCCGCAACGTGGGAGACCGTCGTCAGCACCATGCTGGTGAGCGGCTGCACCGCGTCTTTGCTCCACACCACGCGCGTGAGATACGCTCCAAAGCCCAACGCCAATTGCACCAGCAGCATGCACAGCAGCGCAATCGCCGGTCGGCACAGCACCGCCACATTGCCGTATTCAAGTAGCACGCGGATCCCGGTCGCAAGCAGCAGCATTGCCACCACCACCGCCCACAAAATGTGCCACATCACGCTGATCCCATTATGGCGAAAAGCCGCGCCCAGCATGAGCTGCACATAGATCACTGCAATCGAGGCATAGGCGTGCATGCGAATCACGCGGTCCTTGCGCCCCGGCGTCGGCAGTTGCACCGCCGACTTCCACCCCGCGCCGGTCACGATCGCGAGCAGGATGGTCAGACAGAAAAAAGTCTGCGCGATCGTGGCATGCAGAGTAGAGATGTACCACGGCAGATAAAAGAGGACGGTCAGCCCTCCCAGCACGCCTTGCACCATCACCGTCGGCAGCGCGATGATGGCGATCTTCGCCTCCGTCGGCCAGTGCTGCGAGAAGGCACGCCCGATCAGCACCACCGCCGTGCCCAGCGCCCCAATACCAAAAATAAGGGTCAGCCCCAGCGCCGTACCCGGGTCCAGCACCGCGGGATGCAAATTGGTGGTGCGACCCAGCCCCACCGCGACCGTCGCGCCGATAAACAACACGGTCATGGCGGCGGCCTGCCCCGCGGCTTTGCGCAGACCAGCGCGAAACAAAATGACGAAGCCGAGAATGACGGTGAACAGCCCAATCATCTCGGCGATCATGCGATGCCCATGTTCATACATCGTCCCCCCGACCATCGGCGGGATTTTGTAGAACGAACCAAAGCTGGTCGGCCAGTCGGGGACAGCCAATCCAGCATCGTTACTGGTAACGAACGCGCCCGCGATTATGAGCAGCAGAGTAGCGCAACCCAGCAGCAGCGCGAGACGATGGATGACGCGCGAATACGGCATTGATACTGAGGGTTCCATGGACGAATTGATGAGGTGGCGCAAACTGTGATTTTAACAGAGCAGAGGACTCTCCTTCTTGAAGACTTGTCAGGCCGGTTTCTTCGCGCTGGCGCGGGTAGCGGAAAAAGCCGCGGAGGCGTGGCGCTCCTTGCGCGCAAGCGGCGCAACCTGCAAATCACTCTTTTGACATCATGATGCCTCACATGCAAACATCATGATGTGCGCACCACTCTTACCCTCGACGACGATGTTGCCAAGCTGCTTTACCGAGAAGCCAAGCGCAGCGGTGCTTCTTTCAAAGAAACGGTGAACCGCTATCTGCGGCTGGGCCTGACGAAACCGAAGCCGGCGAAACGTCCGCCTGTCATCATAAATGCCCGGCCCCTGGGTCTCCCTCCAGGGTTGAGCTACGACCGCATGGAAGAGCTGATCGAGTACCTCGAAGGGCCGCTGCATAGGTGACGGTGCTTGACGCAAATATTCTGCTCTATGCGTATGATACGAGCGCGATCTTGCATGAGAAGGCAAGGGCTTGGCTCTTTCACCTGCTCTCCGGCGATTCGCCCGTTGGATTGCCGTGGCAATCCGTAGCCGCCTTTTTGCGCGTGATGACCAATTCTCATCTGCCCGGCAAACGATTCTCGCCAGAGGAAGTGCTCGTATTTGTAGGGTCCTGGATCGTCCAGTCAAACGTGCGCATGCTGGTGCCGGGGGAAGATCACTGGCGCTTACTACAAATCGCAATCGTCGATGGACACGTGCGCGGTCCGATGATTACTGATGCGCAACTCGCCGCACTCACCCTCGAGCACGGCGGCATCCTGCACACCACCGACCGCGACTTCTCCCGCTTTCCCGGACTGCGCTGGCGCAATCCGCTGGCCTAACGCACTTCATCATTCTCCAACTTCTCTCCCGTGTCGAGCGGCCGCAACTCGTCATCCCATTCGACAACCGTCAGACACTCCCGGCAAAATTCCGGCGCGCCCATGCCACCCTTCAACGCCCGCAGCAACGGCACTCCGCAATGCGGACACGGCTTGTTGTAAAGCCTTCTCCGCCGCGCCTCCAGCAAAACCACTCCCCCGATCACCCACACCGGGACCAGCAGCAGCGGCAGCGTTCCCGAGGCGGTAAGCAGCCCAAACAACACCCAGCAGCCCAGCATCGCCAGCGCGAAGAGCCCGATCCCTCTGCCCATTTCTATGTCCTTTGGGAAGACCCCCGCATTGTTTGGGAAGACCCTCGCATTGTTTGGGAAGACCCCCGGTTTCAGCCGGGGGATGAGCCGCCCTGAATCCCGGGCTTCAGCCCCTGAGGGCCACGACGATTGCAACCTGTGTCATGAATCGGTCCCGACCGACCTTTATTGCCCCTTATACTCGAACGACACATCCTGCGTCTGCTTCGCCGCCACGTGAACGTTGATGTCCTTCTCGCCCAACTTTTCCTGTACCGCCGCCACCACATAATCGCCGGGAGGCACATTCGCAATGCTAAACCCGCCGTTCCCGCCCGTCACCGCGAAGTACGGATTATCATCCAGGTTCAAATACATCTTCATCCAGGGATGCTGGTTGCACTTCACCGGCATCATCACCTCCGGCGCGTTAAAACTGCGCTCGATCGGCTCGCCCTTCGGCGGCTGCGAAACATTCCACTCGTGGTTGCCCGGCGCATTAGGCGCGGGGTGGATGTTGTGCATCGCCGGATCGTCATTCACGATGCGGATATTCTGCCCGGTTCGCGCCGCCAACACGTGCGGCACATAACGGCACCCCTTCTGTGTGATCGTGGCGGGCATCGCCGGCGCCGGATAACTATGCGCTGCCAGTCCAGACTTGATGTACACATACACGTTCGCGAGCTTGCCCCTGTTGGCCGCCACCTGCTCGGAATAATTCGGCTCTGGCGACATATTGCACGCGGGATCGAGTCCCATATCGATCTTCACCGCCTTCGGAGCGCTCCCGCTGAACTTTACCACTCCGCTAATCGTCCCCGAGGTTGCTTCATCCACCGGAGGAGCCGCCGCCTTGCTGGATGCGCTGCTGGCGGGGGCGTTCGCATGTTGGTTGCATCCGGCAATAGCAAAGGCGAGGGCGGCGGAGAGGAGCAGGGGGACGATAGGAGTGCGCACCAGATATTATCGCAGGGCGCCCGTCGATAGTCACCAGTCCTGCCGCACGTTTATCCGCAAGCGGGCGTCTCACCCGGTCCGAAACGTAATTGCCATGCCGACGCTCCACAACGCCCATCTCAATTGCTCGATTCATGAACTAGGGAGACTCAGATTAACTGTATGCTTTGAGCGTTGGGTAGACCCCCGGCTTCAGCCGGGATAAGTCACTGAAAGATTAGCGGCGGCTTCAGCCGCTGGGGCACTGCTCGACTTAATCAGAGTTTCCCCAGTTTGAAGAGACATTGACTGCATAGAGCGGAGCCGCATCAACTATCTAGTGCTTCTCGGATACGTCGCGATTCCGCAGAGATATTTAGCCACACCGCAATGCGAATGTGCACCCTGTACAAACCGTAACTGCGGCCTATACTTCATCCATGACCACTCACGCCGACGACGTCGTCATGGGCTGGACCGATTGCCCCCTCGTTGAAATCAATCCCCGCAAGGTGAGCGGCGCACCAATCCTGAAAGGAACGCGGGTACAGGCTGACTCGATTGTGGAGAACTACAGGGGTGGTTCGCCGATCGAGGAGATCTCCGAAAACTTCGGCATCCCCGAACCCACCATCCGGGAACTGCTGATCTTCGCGGCCCACCAGCAAAAGCACTTCCAGCCGTGAGATTGTTGTTCGATCACAACGTACCTCACAAGCTGCGTCAGTCTCTACCCGGTCACGAAGTCAGTACCGCCGATGAGATGGGATGGGCTGCGCTCGAAAACGGCGAACTTCTCCGCGCCGCCGAAACCGCGCGGGAAGGCCCCCGCATTCTTTGGGTAGACCCCCGGCTTCAGCCGGGGGATGAGCCATCCTGAATCTCGGGCTTCAGCCCCTGAGGGCCACGAGGGAACTTGCCTTGGTCGTGCTCAGCACGAACAATTGGAACATCCTCAAAGAGAACTCTCGCTCCGTCGCGGATGCGGTGAACGCCATCACGCCGGGGCGCTTCCAAGTCGTGATACTGGAAGCTCGCCCTGATCGCCCTGCCGGTCGCCATTGATCTTTCTCGTGTGATTGAGCCGGTCTCCCCGTCCACTCCGTGCCCCCGTGGTGGACCGCTCCCTCACTAATTTCTGATAAACTTCGCTGATGAACGGCGCTTGGCGAGCTGCGGTTGCAAGTGCATTCTTCCTCTTCGCTTCTCTGCTGCTGGCCCAGACCCTCCGCTATCCCCAGCCTCCCAATCCCAAAAACGGCGAGCGCATCTTCAAGAACGGCTGCGTCGCCTGCCACGGAGCCGATGCCACCGGCGCTCCCCAGACCACCGCCGGCTTCGCCCGCCCCGACACCTTTCCCGACTTCACCAAATGCGACCAGACCACTCCAGAACCCGACTCCGCCTGGAAAGATGTGATCGTCAACGGCGGCCCGTCGCGCGGCTTCTCGCAAATCATGCCCTCCTTCGGAGTGCTGCTTACCTCCCAGGAGATCGACGACGTCATCGCTTATCTGCGTCACTTCTGCACCAACAAACACTGGGCCCGCGGAGAGCTCAACCTGCCGCGTGCGCTCATTACCGAAAAGGCATTTCCCGAGGATGAAGAGGTCATGAGCACCGCGGTGAATGCGCAGGGTGCTCCGGGATTCGTCACCGACATCATCCACGAAGAGCGCTTCGGAGTGCACAACCAGATCGAGGTGGATGTCCCCGTCAATGCGCAAGACCAGAACCACACCTGGTATGGCGGCGTCGGCGATACCACCTTCGGCATCAAGCGCGAGGTCTTCTCCAGCCTGCGCACCGGCTCCAT
>JBDTLH010000244.1:0-4112 GCA_039934875.1 Acidobacteriaceae bacterium
TGGGGGCGACCGCCGCGAAATACCTGCTCAATGTGCAGGACTCGATGGCAAACTTGCGGGGCAAAATCTATGATGTGCGCGGAATCCCGCTGGTAGTCACCTATCATCCCGCGTATCTTTTGCGCGATCCGCGTCAGAAAAAAGAGACCTGGATGGACCTGCAGATGGTAATGCGTTTTTTGGGCATGCCCCTGCCGAAAAAGAGCCATAATGCTTGACCTCATTCAATACGATTCGTTGAGCTTTGATTGCTATGGAACTCTGATTGACTGGGAATCGGGGTTGCTGAAGGCATTCGCGGCGCTGCTGCAGCGCCCCGCGAAGGAGCTCGATAAGCGTGATCTATTTTCCCGCTTTGCGAAGGTCGAAGCGGAGATCGAATCAGGCGCTTACGTAAAGTATCGCGAGGTGCTGCGCTCTGTCGCGGCGCGGATAGCTTCTGATCTGAACGTGTCGATTTCGCCGGACGCGCTGGACGCGTTCGCTCAATCAATTCGCGATTGGGAGCCGTTTGCTGATACTGTCCCCGCGCTCGAAAAGCTGGCCGCTCGCTATCGGCTCTATATTCTGTCCAATGTGGATGACGACCTCTTCGCCTTTACGGCGGCGAAGCTTAAAGTCCGATTCGCGCAGGTAATTACGGCGGAACAGGTGGGAAGTTACAAGCCCGATCCCCGCAATTTTGAGCGCCTGTTGCAGGTGGTTGGCGGGCGCGAGCGGCACATTCATGTGGCGGAGAGCCTGTATCACGACCACGCTCCGGCGCAACGCATGGGAATTCGCTCAATTTGGATCCATCGCAACCGCGAGCCGGGCGCAACCCAGAGAGTGGACGCAAGGTTCGACCTGGAATTGCCTGATCTCAAGAGCCTGGCTGATTTGGCTGAATCGATACGGCAATGCTGATGCGCAAGAACATAGGATTGCGATTGCGCTCTTCGGGCTGCTGCTCATCGCGTGCTACGCGCCCTGGGTGTCGCCTAACGGATTCGATGCAAGCTATCCGGTGCTCATCGGACGCGCGCCGGTGTGGTCGCGGCAATTTCACTTGCGTGAAGGGGCGAAAGTGGAGTGGGGCGAAGAGGGGATCTATGCGACTGTAATTCTGGGGCTCGCCGCCTCAGTGTTCCTTCGCAGACGTTAAGGAGATCGCGTGCTCCACCGGGGGGATGTTCCAACCAGAAACTTTGATCGTCAATCGCCCTTTCAGCGCGGCTTCCGTTGCCGTGGTGCGGATGACGCGGCGTTCTCCGGGCATGAGTTCGAGATAGTTGTCATCCCACATCACCATGGGCGCCTCATGCTTCTCCGCATCAAGCACCTGCGCATGGACCTGGAATGCAAGCGCTTCGGATGTATTTTGCAGCGTCGCAACCACAATTCCGCTTCCCTGCTGCCGGCTGAAGGTCACACGAACGGTTGCCGCGGGCAATTTTCGCAGGTCGGTCATGACTTCCGGGATGAGCGCGGGAGTGACGTTATACTCTGTCTTCGCCCAATCGAACTCGGTCAGTTTCTGGGGCACCCAATAGAAATTTGTAGAGCTTGCGGCCGCGCCCTTGGGGGTCGTTGAAATTCGAATGAAGTGGAGCTGCGATTTGTCCGACACTGCGCCTTCGGGAATGGTGAAGAGCCGCTGCGAACTGTTGGGCATTCCCACGGCTTCTACTGTCTTCGAAAACTTAAGGTGTAAAGCAAGATCGAAGACTTCCACTTTGATCGCAAGCGGGGGCGAACTCTTGAGCGTGCTGTTCACCACATAGATGCCCTGATCGCCATAGTTGTACTGGGCGTGGACGGGTTGGTTCGCCTTCTTCGCACCGTAATATCCTGCGCCCGGGACCAGAGAATAGTCATAAAGATGCCAGATCAAAGAGGGCCACGCATTATTCAGCATCCACTGGATGAGGCCGGTAGAGGTATATCGGTTTCCGCTATACGCCTCGAACATGGAGCGTTCGCCATCGTATTCCATGGCCTCCGCAAGTCGGACGTACGATTTGATGTCCTCCGCCGGCCCGTAAGTGTTGGTCATGGCGGCGTTAAAGACGCCGAGATTCTTGAAACCGCCTCCACCGGCGTGGTAATTCCACATCGGATTGTCGGGAGGCCACAGCGCATTCTGGGGAAGGAATCGGCTCAGTTCCGCGACCGACGGGACGGCAGGTCCAGGGCTGGTCTCGGTGTTGAAACCGAACGCGCCGCCTCGCTTATTTGTGTCTTGATACCAGTAGGAGGGCGCGACAAAATCATAGGGCCCAGACATCTTGACTCCGCTCTGCCCAGTCACAGTGGTCGGCGCAGCGGATGCTGACGAGAGTATGGGGTTGGGCCACTGCGCCTCTTTGAGCACTGCGAGGTAACGCTGCTCGACCTCGGCGGGCGGAGGATTATCACTGCCGTCCAGCCACACCAAAAGGCTTGGATGGCCGCGCAGCCGGAGTATCTGAGATTGCAACGATGCGGCGGCGATGTCAAGGTCGCCAGGCTTCCAGTCCTTCCAATGCTCCCAGAAATCGCAGCAGCACCATCCCGCCATGACCATGATCCCGTTACGGTCCGCGAGGTTGAAGAAGTCTTCGGTCTCGAGTTTTCCCTCCAGGCGAATGGTGTTCAGATGAAGGTCACGCACCAAGGCAAACTGCCGCACCAGCCGTTCGTGAGATTCGCGCAGCAGCATGTCCTGCGACCAGCCGCCGCCGCGAATCAGGATGCGCTGACCGTTGATAGTATAGAGGCGATGCCCCTGCGAATCGAGCTCTGACGTGACCTCTCGAATTCCGAAGGAAGCCGTCTGTTCATCTGAGACTGCCCCGCCCACGGAAAACTTCAATGTCAACGTCTCAAGCGGCTGCGCGCCGTATTCCGCCGGCCACCACACCCGGGGATGGTGGATCGCGAGGCGCGGCACCTGCTGCGACGTAATCGTGACGGCCTTGGTCTGGCCCGCTTCGATGGCGACTCGCATGGAGATGGGCACTCCGGCAACGGTTCCCGACAATAGCCCTTCGACTGGCTTCTCGCTGTAGTTCGTGAGATCTGCGGTCACCGCGAGCATTGCAGTCTTAAGCGACGCGTCCGTAAAATGCGTGAACACGCTGGGATGGCGGACCACGACCGCGCCATGCATCAGGAAACGCACCTCCCCCCAAAGGCCCATGTCTTTATCGGGCGGCATGGGGTTCCAGTCCACCCAGTTGATGGCCAGGGCCTGTTCGGGAGGCGCAAAAGTCTTGACGGCGATCACGTTGCGCGCGCCGCGCTTCGCCCATTTAGTGATATCGAATTCATATCGGCGATAAGCGCCGACGACCTGTTGCTGGTCTGCCACTTTCGTTCCATTGACCCATATCTCGCCGGTGTAGTTGATGCCATCGAACTGAAGCGAAACATTTTTGCCGCCCTCAGCCGGTACCGAGAACTCACGGCGAAACCACCATCCACAGCGATAGGGACTATCGGCCGGCATGGGTAGGTTGGAGAAGTTCATCCCAACCGGATAGGTGGTTCCGGGGATGGAGCGGAGGTTCATTCCAAAGTAGGGGTCTTTGAACTCACCCGCCGCGACCTGCGCCGCAACTACCGTGGTCGGCACCGTGGTTGCAACCCATCCTGCCGAATTGAAGGAGCTGTTGGAAATGATCGAGCCTGGGTCGGCGATTTTGCACCCTGATCGCGCCTGCCAGCCGCTATGCATTGGATATACATTGGCAGAGGCGGAGGTCGCAGCCAATATCCACGGACCAAGAGCGAGTGTTGCCACACGCAATAACGACTTCATCATGCCCGCTTCCTAGAAATTGAACTTCAGCGCAAGTTGTAGCACGCGAGGCTCCTGCGCGCCAATCACCTGGCCAAAGGTGCTGCTGCCGAGTTGCGCATCAATAGTCGAGTAGCTGGTGTGATTAAAGGCGTTGAAGGCCTCTGCGCGGAATTGAAGGTTGCTCTCGCGGTAAAGCTTAAAGCTTTTCGCGAGCGAGAAGTTCTCCTGCTGCGATCCGGGCCCCAGTATGCTGGCTCGGCGCGCATTGCCTGCCCGCAACACGCCTGCGGGAACATCAATGAACCCCCCCGTATTGAACCACTGCGCGACTGTATGCGGCGCTCCGATG
>JBDTLH010000245.1:0-13537 GCA_039934875.1 Acidobacteriaceae bacterium
AAAGACGCTCCCAGCGGCACCGCCGTCATCCTCGAAAAGATCCTCCAATCGGAGGGCATTGCAGCCGCCGTCCAATCCATCCGTAAAGATGAGAACATGGGGTGCCACGAGATCGCCCTCACCTCCGAGGTGGACACCATCACCCTCATTCATCAGTCCCACTCCCGCCGCGGATTCGCCCTAGGCGCGGTCCGTGCCGCCGAATGGCTCCCCACCGCGCCCACGCCAGGCGTTTACGACTTCAGTGATATCTTTCAACAACTTGTTCCCTAAGCCAGCGGGTTGTCATCCCGAGCGAGCGCAGCCAGCCGAAGCATCTATCTCTCCTCCGCCTCCGCCATTCCCTTTGCCCGTTGCAAACAAAAAAGCGTGCCCTCAGGCACGCCTTCCATTTCCAAACTCGACGCCTACACTGATCTTCGAATCGCATGATAGATCAGAAGAAACACAATAGCCCCAATCACGGCCACTAAAAGACTATACAAATTCAATCCCGTAACTCCCGAGTGGCCGAAGGCGCGGAAGATAAACCCGCCCACCACAGCGCCCACAATTCCGAGCAGGATATCGACCAGTATCCCCTCGCCTGCCTTGTTCACGATCTTGCTCGCGATAAATCCAGCGATAAGACCCAGGATGATCCAGTACACAATGAACATTCAGTTGTTCCTTTCCTCTCCAGAAATCTCGTGCTATTCCGCCGGCTGCTTGAAAGCACCCTGCGGTTCTTACGCCAAATGTTACGCTCAAAGCTACTACCGTGGACCTATTCTTTCAAGGGCAATCGTCGCACCCCAGGAGAGACCCTGAATCCTCGCTGATCGCGCCTCAGTGATTGACCGTCTCCGCCTCCTGCTCCGCCCGTTCGATCACCTGCTCGCGCAATCTCTCGTCCTTCTGCTCGTCACGCTCACTCTGCGGCAAGCTCACCGCCAGCGCCTCATCAATCATCTGCACGTAGTGGATATCCAGGCCCTTCACCTGCTCCGGCAGCAGGTCCTCCTCCACGTTCTGCCGGTTGTCGAACGGGAGAATGATCGTCGTCACGCCCGCCCGCTTCGCCGCCAGAAACTTCTCCTTGATCCCGCCCACCGGCAATACGTTGCCGCTCAACGTGATCTCTCCCGTCATCGCGGTCAGCGGACGCACCGGCTTGTCAGTCAGCAGCGACACCAGCACCGTCGCCATCGTTACCCCCGCTGAGGGCCCATCCTTGGGGATCGCCCCCGCGGGCACATGAATGTGAATGTCCGACTCCTTCAGAAAATCCTCGCTGATCCCCAACTTCTCCGCATTCGACCTCACCCACGTCAGCGCCGCCTGCATGGATTCCTGCATCACCTGCCCCAACTGCCCGGTCATGGTGAAGTTGCCCTTGCCCTTCATCCGGTTCGCCTCGACGAACAGCACATCGCCACCCGCCGGCGTCCACGCCAGTCCCACTGCAACCCCCGCGCGCTTGGTCCGCTCCGCGATCTCCGTATCGACCCGGACCTTCTCCCCGCCCATAAACTCATGCACCAGATCTTTGTTCAGCACCATCTTCTCGTGGTTGCCCTCCGCCAAACGCCGCGCCTGCTTACGGCACAACGTCCCAATCCGCTGCTCCAGATTGCGCACCCCCGCCTCACGCGTATAGTGGCGCACCACATAGCGCACGATCTCCTCAGGAAACTCGATCTGTCCCTCCTCGATCCCGTTCTCCTTCATCTGCCGCGGAATCAGATAGCGGAACGCAATATGCACCTTCTCGTCCTCGGTGTATCCCTGCAGATCAATGATCTCCATGCGGTCGCGCAGCGGGTCAGGGATCGGGTCCAGCATGTTCGCCGTGCAGATAAACAACACCTTCGATAGATCGAACGGCTGGTCCAGATAATTGTCGCGGAACGTATTGTTCTGCTCCGGGTCGAGCACCTCCAGCAGCGCCGACGAGGGATCGCCCCGGAAATCGCGCCCCAGCTTGTCCACCTCGTCAAGCATGAACACCGCATCGTTGGTCTCCGCCCGTCGCAGGTTCTGGATAATCTGCCCCGGCAACGCGCCTATATAGGTCCGCCGATGCCCCCGCAGCTCCGCCTCATCATGCATCCCGCCCAGCGAAATCCGCTGAAACTTCCGCCCCAGCGCCCGCGCAATGCTCCGCCCCAACGAAGTCTTCCCCACCCCCGGAGGCCCCACGAAACACAGGATCGGCCCCTTCATCTTCGGGTTCAACCGCTTCACCGACAGGAAATCCAGTATCCGGTCCTTCACCCGCTGCAAATCGTAGTGGTCTTCGTCCAGGATCTCCTTCGCCTTGACAATATCCACCTCCGTCCCCGAACTCTTGCTCCACGGCAGCACCGCCAGCCACTCGATATAATTTCGCGTTAGCGAATAATCCGCCGCCATCGGAGACATCCGCGAGAGCCGCCCCAGCTCCTTCATCGCCTCCTTCTTCGTCTCCTCCGGCATCCCCGCCGCTTCGATCTTCTGCCGCAGCTCTTCTACATCGCGCTGCGCCTCGTCCTGCTCGCCCAATTCCTTCTGGATCGCCTTCAATTGCTCGCGCAAATAATATTCCCGCTGCGATTGCTGCACCTGGTCCTGCACTTCGGTCTGTATCTTATTGCGCAGCTGCTGCACCTCCAGCTCCTTCGCCAGATGCCGATTGATCTTGTCGAGGCGCTCCCGCGTATCGATCGTCTCCAATATCTCCTGCTTCTCCGCCGTCGAAAGCGAGGGCAATGAGCTGGCGATGAAATCCACCAGCCTGCCGCCCTCTTCGATATTCAGCGCCACGGTCTGCAACTCGTCCGACAACGTCGGCGACCCCGCCACGATTTGCTGAAACAGCGTCATCACATTGCGCTGCAACGCCTCCACCTCGGGCCCGTTCTCCGCCTCATCCTCCGGAATCAGCTCCGCCTTCGCCCGCATGTACGGCGTCACCTGCGTAAACTCGCCCAACCGCACCCGCTGCACGCCCTCTGTAAACACAAACAGGCTCTGGTTGGGCATCTTCACAATTTTGTGCACCGTCGCCAGCGTCCCTACCGAATTCAGGTCCGCCGCCTGTGGAGAATCCACCCGCGCATCCCTCTGCGCCACCACCAGAATCGACTTCTCTTCGCCCAGCGAATTGATCAACTGCACCGAACTATCCCGTCCCACCGTCAAAGGCAGCACCGCATGAGGAAACAACACCGTATCGCGCACCGGCAACACCGGCCAATCGCTCCGTCCCTCTTCGTTCAACAACGGCCCTTGCTCCGCTTCTTGCTCTACGTTCTTGTCGCTCGTCATATAAAGTCCCAATCTATGAATACGAAATAAGTTGACCCAACTTCGGTTCTGCTTCGCGTTCTCCGGGTCTGAAAGCGCTTGTCATCTTGAGCGCAACGGGGTTCCCGGCGAGCGCTCATGGTGCGTGGGACCCAAGGAGCTCGCGTTCTTCTCCGCCCCCGATCAATCCGCGAACCCGGTGGGACCCTCCCCAACTACATAATCCCCGGCCCCTCATCCCTGCTCTCAAAAAGATGTCCGGACCCTTCGAAAAGATGCAGTCGCGCCACCCGCTTCGGTCCGCCTCGCCGCCCACGACTCCCGAGGCTTCCTGACCTGCTCCTCCGCCACTCTCGATTCTTTACAACGCTTCACTCCGCTCTTGCACCTTAACACTAGCAAAGGTACACGGAGGAAACCTAAATGCTCTGGACGCTGTTTGTAATTCTTCTGATTTTGTGGCTGGTTGGGGTCATCAGCGGCTATACCTTCGGCGGATTTATTTACATTTTGCTGGTACTTGCCGTCATAGCTCTGATATTTCAGCTCCTCTCCGGGCGCAGGCGTGTGCTGTAGCTATTGCTCGGAGGCATCCTTCTGACTAATAGGCGGCCGCCAATCAACCGAACGTTCGTTCTAATTTCAACCACCAACCTAAATACATGGAGGGCAATATGAATTCCGATAACGTGAAGGGCAACCTAAAAGATATCGGTGGCAAAGCTCAGGAAGCGGCAGGAAAAGCGACCGGAGACAAGGAACTTGAAGCCAAAGGCAATGCCAATCAAGCTGCCGGCAAAGTCCAGAACGCCTGGGGCGACGTCAAAAAAGAGGCTCGCGACACCGCCGACGACGTTAAGGACGCTTTCAACAAACAGACCGATAAGCACAAAGTAGAAAGCGACATCGACGCCGATCGACGCCTCAATCGCGACGAAGTCGCCTGAAACTCAGTTGTTAGTTGCTAATTGTTAGTTGCTAATTGCTAGTTGTTAGTTGTTAGTTGCTAGTGGGGGCAGGCTCTCAGCCTGCCCCTCACCCTTAGCCGTCACACCACTAACAACTAGCAACTAACAACTATTCCCCCCGCCCCATCCAACTCCGCACTCGCTCCCACCGGTACCACCGTCGTGGCGCTGTATTCCGTAATCACCGCCGGTCCCTTCACGCACTGCCCTACTGCCATACTCTCCCGCTCGATCAGCTTGGTACGCAATGTCTTTCCCCTGAAATACGCATCGATCATCTTTATGGCTCCGGCCGCGGCAGGTCTTCTGCCGCGCATCGTAGGCAACCGCGTCTCCAGCGTCGCCCGCACCCGCACATTCACCACCTCTACCTCACGCCCCTCATCTGCATATCCGTAGCGCCGCTTATGCTCCCGATGAAACTCCGCAACCGCGCTCCTCATTGCTCCTCTGGCAAACCGCACGTTCAACTCGAATCCCTGGCCGCGATAACGCAGATCAAGAGAGGCTATTACCTTTACCCTGTGGGTCGCATATCCCTCGTCCGCGAATGAGGATAGCGCTAATTCCTTGATCGCCGCCGCCGCCGCTCTCACCCGCCCCTCACTCGCCATCTCCGCCCTCAGCATTACCGTGCGCGAGAACTCTTTCACCACATCGCTCACCAGAATCCCGTAAGCTGAAAGCGCGCCCGCGGATTGCGGCACCAGCACTCGCGGAATCTGCAGCGCCTGCGCCAGCTCCCCTGCATGAAGCGCCCCCGCGCCTCCGAATGCCACCAGCGTGAATTCCCGCGGATCATGCCCTCGCTCCACCGACACCGCGCGGATGGCCTTCTCCATGCTCGCATTCACCACCCGCAGAATGCCCTCCGCGAACTCCTCGAGTCGCCACCGCGATCCTTGCTGTTTCAGCCACTCTCGCGTGATCCTGCGTGTCCGCTCCAGGTCGAGCACAAACTCGCCGCCCAGAAAACAATCGGCGCGCAGCCGCCCCAGCAACAGGTTTGCATCGGTCACTGTCGGTTGCATTCCCTTGCCATAACAAATCGGCCCCGGCTCCGCCCCCGCCGATTGAGGACCTACCCGCAACGCTCCTGCCGCATCGAAGCGCGCAATCGATCCTCCGCCTGCCCCCAGCGTATGAATATCCAGCATCGGGACCCGCACCGGCAGCCCGATAATTTCCCCTTCATTCGTCGTCCGCAATGTGCCCTCTATCAGTGCCACATCGGTTGAAGTCCCTCCCATATCGAAACTGATTGCCTTCTCGAACCCGCTGGTCCGCGCCATCGCCCTCGCGCCCACCACTCCGCCCGCTGGCCCCGATAGAACGGTCCGCACCGGCTCCCGCAGCACTGTCTGCAACGCCGAAATTCCCCCGCTCGACTGCATTACGAAAATCCGTCCGCTGCGGACTTCCCGTGCCTTGTCATCCTGAGCGCAGCGAAGGACCTCGCGTCCGCGTGCCTTGGCAGAAGCGCCCATCCGCCCTTGCAAACCGCCCAGGTACCTGCCCATCAGCGGCTGCAAATATGCGTTCATCACCACCGTAGACATCCGCTCGTACTCCCGAAACTCCGGCAGCAACCGATAAGAAAACGTAGTGAAGAAACTTTCACAGGACGGGGACGCTGCAGGAGGAACGGTGGCCCAGACATTCCGGTCTCTGTTGCGGAACGCCTCCTCCAACCTTTTCTCATGCTCCGGATTCGCAAACGAAAACAGCAGCGACACCGCAACCGCCTCCGCGCCCGACCTATCCACCAAATCAATGACTCTCTCGATCTCCTCATCCGTCAGCGCTTCCACCACCGATCCGTCCGCCGCAATCCGCTCCCGCACTCCAAAGCGCATCCCCGCCGCCGCTAACGGCTCCGGACGATCGGCGAAAAAGTCATACAACTTGGGGCGCGCCTGCCTGCCAATTTCTATCGCATCTTCAAACCCGGCCGTCGTGATCAGCGCCACCCGCGCACCCTTCCGCTCCAACAATGCATTGGTCCCCACGGTGGTGCCATGCAGCAGAATAAAATCCCGCTCCCCCACCGCCTTCCGCACCGCTTGCTCAATGGCGACTGACGGATCGCCCGGCGTGGAGAACACCTTCAATGTGCGCAGCTCCCCCTCTTCCACCCACACGCAATCGGTAAACGTCCCCCCCGTATCCACCGCCACCCGCACCGGCGACAACTTCAGATTTGCGACTTCGGATTTCAAATTTATGACCATAGCTCTCTTTGCTCTTCAAATTTGAACCTTGAAATCATAAATCTGAAATTCACATTTCTTTGCTTATCGGCGTCATCGGCGTGAATCGGCGGCTCGTCTTCTCTCCTTTGCCGTATCACCGTTCATCACCGTCCCAGCCTTGACTTGCTTTGCGTCCTCCGCGTTCTTTGCGTTCCCTCCGTGCGTACTCCGTGCCTCTCTGTGTTCCGCCCTATCGCCACAGCACATCCGCCGCCACGAACACCAGAAACACGACTGCAATCACCCCATTCATGCTGAAGAACGCCGCATTCAACTTCGATAAATCATCTGCCTTCACCAACGAATGTTCATAGCCCAGCAACAGCGCTACCGCCGCTACGCCCGCGACGGCCAACCAGCCCAATCCAAACACCACCACCACGGCCACCAACATCGCCAGCATGGTCAAATGCATCACCCGCGCAATCCTCAGCGCGGTGCTGATGCCAAAGCTGCGCGGCGCCGACCACAACCCGTTCGCGCAATCGAAATCATAATCCTGGCATGCATACAGCACATCGAAGCCGCCCACCCAGAAGGTCACCGCCGCCGTCAGCAATAATATGCGAGGATCGAGCGATCCCCGAACCGCAATCCACGCCCCCGCCGGAGCAATCCCCAGCGCAAACCCCAGCACCAGATGCGACCACCGCGTGAACCGCTTGGTATAGGAATAGCCAAACAGCACCACCAGCGCCAGCGGAGAAAGCCACAGCGTCAGCCGGTTCAACTCCGCCGCCCCCAGCACAAACGCCGCTGCCGCGATCGCCGTAAACACTCCCACGAACCTCGCCGACAGCGCTCCCGCCGGAATGGCCCGCATCTTTGTCCGTTCGTTTGCCGCATCGATTTTCGCATCCACCAGCCGGTTGAACGCCATCGCCGCCGTCCGCGCGCTGATCATGCAAACAACAATCCAGAATATTTGCCGCCCGGTGGGCAATCCCTGGGCGGCCAGCAACGCTCCGCACAATGCAAACGGCAGCGCGAAAATCGAGTGCTCCCATTTGATCATCTCGAGCGTAGTCCCCGTGCTCCTTAACGCCCCCGCGTTCTTCACCATCACCGCCTGTTATGAATTGTAAGGCCCTAATGCTCTCACTCTCCGAAACGCCTCGCATCCTGACCTTTTTCCGCAGCCGATTCAACCGGGCGACCAGCAACCTTCAGCGGACCCGGAACCCCGGCAAAATCCTTGATTCAAAAAACCCGAATCCACGCCCCAAATCGCTCAATCTAAAGAGCAAAAGAAAGGGGCCCGACCCATGAAAACTCCTGCGCGGCAAATCGCACTCCTGGCCCTGCTGTCCTTCTCTGCCGTCGCCCAAACCCCGCCCGGCCTCGCCCAGCAGGTCCAGTCCCATCTCAAAGGCAAACGCTTGGAAAATGTTCGCGCCTCGGCCGACGGCAATACCGTCACCCTGAGCGGAACCGTCCAGGTGCTCGCCGATAAGCTGGATGCCGAAGAAAAAGCGCACAAGGTAGATCACGTCGCGTCCGTGAACGACCAGGTCCAGGTCTCGTCGCAGATGAGCGACGCCGAGTTGGATAAGAAGCTCACCGATAAGCTGCGCTACGACCGCGTCGGATACTACGACCAGGTCGGCTTCCCCAGCGCGCCGGTCTTCAACGCCTTTCAAATTAAAGTAACCAACGGAAACGTAACCATCTCCGGCATCGCCTACAACTATCCCGACAAGGCCTCCGCCATTGCCTTGGTAGAGAGCACGCCCGGAGTAAAGAGCTTGAATGATGATGTGGAAGTGGCGCCCGCCTCGATCAACGACGACGATCTGCGGCTTGCGCTCTACCGCAAGATTTACGGCGATCAACAGTTAGGAAGATACGGCAGCGATCCCTCGAAGCCGATCCGCATCATCGTCATCAACGGGCACGCTACCCTCTACGGCACGGTTATGAACGAAATGGACCGCACGATCGCCGGTATCCGCGCCAACGAAGTGCCTGGCCTGTTCAGCGTGCGGAACAAACTCACGGTGGAGGAGCAGCATAAGAACAAGGAGCGCTGAAAGACATAGCTTTCAGCAATAGCTGGTGGTAGCGGGTGGCGTCCCGCAGCAGGCGGTCGCCTTCGGCGGATTGGCGGTTGGCGTGGCCGCCCATCAGGCAATATCCCGCGCGAAAGGCGAGATAGGCGATCATCCAATCGCGCAGACGCAGGCGAATATGCATGTCCCCGCTGCGTCCGCTGTAATCCCGCAGCAATTGCCCGCACGCCGTCTCCGAGAGCTCCCATTCGACGATCACGCCGGCAATGTCCCAGGCAATGTCGCAAGGGCCGGGGAAGAAATGGTCGTCGCCATGGGCTGCGCCGTCCAGCTTCCTCATGCCATAAGGAGTGCGCATGAATTTGTGCGGCATCATGCGATTGTCCGCATAGACCGGATATTCGGTCCTCAGTTGCGCTTCATAGGCCCTCCCGGAGAGGTCCTGAGTGTTGTAATGCATCATGCGCGCGATCCCCGTAAGGCCCCGCTCTGCATCGGCGGCTTCCGCGGGACAGAGGCGGATGCGCTCCGCCAGGTAGCGCACCACGAACTGGTGGATATTCTGGTTCCATTTTGGAGTGGTGAAGGCGGAGCCGCCCTCCATCCAGAATTCGGCAAAACCCTCATTCTCTCCCCCCGCCTGGGGACCGAACCCGGCGGCGGCGAGACGCTGGTAACGCTCTAAAACCGGCGACCCATAGTGCGCATAGCCGATAAACCGGTAGAGGCGGTGATCGTCCCGGGCGAGGAATTTGGGGTTCTCCACCTGGCGCCAGACCCCCGGCCAGAGCGACTCGTCCAAGCCATACGTGCGTTGCCGCCAGTGCTCGGGGCCATACCAGCGCGCATTCTCCGGGCCTACGGCGCTGGGCAAATATGGTTGGGTCGTGTAAAACCGGAAGCGCTGCCAGCGAGCGGCGGCATTCGGGGTAACCAATCGCGCGGGATCAGCTTGAGCAGTGCACAATATACTGATCCGCCCCAGCGGAACTCCGGCCCGCTCCAACGCCTCCCCGGTGGAGAGCAGGGAGGAGCCGCTGAACCCGGGGCCCTCGTCCACCACATAGAAATGTGCGCTGCGCGCGAGTTGCCCCCTGATCCACGCCTCCTGGTCCGGGGAAAACGCCACGCTGCGCTCATACGGATGCCCCAGGGGACGCACCGTGATGCGCTCCGCATTGAGGGTTGCGCCGACTACGGCAGAGAGAACAGCGCCAATGGACCGAATGCCGATGACGGCGGCAGGCGCTCCGGCGGGGTGTACCTGACGAGCGAGCTCGCGAAAGGCGAGTGGATGGAGCAGATAGAACGCGAACCCTTCCGGCGTGCCCACGCTGACTTCCGCTGGCGCTCTCGAGCCGGATGATGGGCGCGGAATCGGCGTGGCGTGAAAGGCTGTGTTGTCACCATGATGCACCAGCGCGAATGCGGCCCGGTCCGTGAGCGCAGTGACCTGCCAGCTGTCGCTTCCGTGCTCCGCATCATCGAGCGCAGCCTCCAGCTCTCCGGCACGGAGCAGCACCTTAAAAGCGGAGCCGCCGCTGCTGATCTCCTGATTGAGCCTCTCATGCAGCAGCGCGGTGGAGACGGGGCGCTTCCCATCACGGAATACCCACATTCTGGGGCCCGATTCGAGCGAGAGACTTACCTTGCCAATGTGGGTCGAGGCGGAAGACATGTCCGGCCACCGCGCTAAGCTGCGCGCCTGCCCCCGCAGCGGCGTTTGGAGCGGCCTGCCTCTCCATCGTTATCGATGAAGTACAGATAGTGGTCCTTCACCACCACTTCAGCATCGCTCGATCCGCCCTTCTGCCTGCCGCACACATTACCCTCGCCATCCAGGAAGTAAAGAAAATTATCATGCTCGCGCTCGAGCCCGAGCCTCTTTACCCTTTCCGCCATAGTGAAGGTTAGTTGCCAGCTTCCGGTTGTTAGTTGCTACCTCTATGACTCAGCCTTTACCCTAGAAACTGTCTAAGTCTCTAAGCTGGCGATACTTCGCCAAAAAAACACCGATATTCGATCGCTTTTGATCAATTTCGATGATTTTAGCTGCACAAAAGCGGATGTTTTTGAGCAGGATCGTGCTACCGTCGTACCACGGTCCTCCTATGCCATTACGGCGATATGCAAAGATTTATTTCCTCGCCCTGGCGCTGCTGCTCGCGCTCTTTTCCTGCATATTATCCGCTCAGCAGCACGGCCCCGCGGCGGAACTCGTAGCCGCGGAGCAGCTTTATCGCGCCGGCGATTTTGCCGCGGCTGCCGATAAATATTCCGCGCTGCTCAAAGTTGACGATAAACTGACCGCTGCGCAGGTGGGACTCAGCCGCTCACTGCTGCGGCAACAGAAGGTGGACGCGGCCTATGACCTCGCATCGAAGGCGCTCGCCGCTCAACCCAACTCCGCCCCCTTGCTGGCGGTGATGGGAGACATAGACTTTCGCCGCGCGCAGATGCCCGATGCGGAGCGCAGCTACCTGGCGGCGATAACGGCTGATCCGAAAGAGGCGCGCGCTTATCTCGGCCTGGCACGCCTCTACCGCGTGGTGTCGCTCTATCGCCGGGCCTATGACGAGCTCGTGCGGGCGCACCAGATCGCGCCCGGCGACCCGGAGGTGGAGCGTGCCTGGTTCAGCCAACTGCCGCGCAAGCAGCGCATTGCGGCCATCGAGGAGTATCTCGCCAAGCCACACCCCGACGATGCGGAACAGAGCAGCTCGCTGGAGCGCTATCTCGCATTTCTCAAAGCTACGATAGATCAGCCTGCTCATGCCTGTCGCTTGACGAGCAAGGTGGACGCGACGGCGGTGCGGCTCGAGCCTCTAATGATCGATGCCGCGCGCCTGCGGGGCTACGGGATATCTGTGAAATTCAATGACCGTAATGCCAAGCTGCTGCTCGATACCGGCGCCAGCGGGGTTGTGATCGGCAGAAAGCTGGCGGAGAAGTCCGGCCTGACTCGGATCTCAGAGATGCAGTTCGCCGGCATCGGAGATAAAGGCCCGCAGACCGGATACCTGGCGCACGCGCAACACATTAAAATCGGCGACCTCGATTTTGAGGATTGCGTCGTGGTGGTCTCTGACAAGACATCGATCGGCGAGGAAGACGGTCTATTGGGCGCCGATGTCTTCAGCAGATACCTGGTGGACATCGACATCCCTGGGCGGCAACTGAAGCTTTCCCCCCTGCCCAAACGGCCCGATGCGCCCGAGGCTCCGGCCGGCCTCAATAGCCAGGGGGAGACCCCTGCCTCCGCGGAGGGAAAGGCCGCCGATGCCGGCGCAGCCAAGCCAGATACTGCCGCGCCCACGCTTCCGCGGGACCGCTACATTGCCCCCGAAATGGCCAACTGGACAAGAACCTTCCGCTTCGGCCACGAATTGCTAATCCCCACCCTGGTCAACGATTCCAAGCCGTTCCTGTTTTTGATCGATACCGGAGCATTTGCTGACACGCTTTCCACCAACGCCGCGCGCGAAGTGACCAGGATCAGCTCCGACTCGCGGCTGCATGTAAAAGGAGCGAGCGGCTCAGTCAAAGATGTGTATCGCGCGGACAAGGCGACCATCCAATTCGGTCACATGCGGCAGCAGAATCAGGACATGGTGACCTTTGATCTATCCAATTTAAGCCGCCATACCGGAACCGAGGTCTCGGGCATTCTCGGGTTTGCGATGCTTCGGATGCTGGAAATAAAAATCGATTATCGCGACGGCCTGGTGGATTTCGCCTATGACCCCAAGCGGATTCCACTGAATCTTCGCTGAACTTTAGTGGCATCCGAGAGATCTGCCGCCATCTTCCTTAACCCGGCAATCGATATGCCGACGCGTCCGAACCCGAGCATAATCCGTCATCGCGGTAAGTAGCGTCATACTGACTCATCCGGTAGCAAATCCGGGCGGTTCATTTTTGTCTTTTTGAGCGCGGTCTGCCTTCTCCATTCGCGGATTTTGGCGTGGTCGCCGTTGGCCAGGACTTCGGGGACTTGCCATCCGCGAAATTCGGGGGGGCGGGTGTAGTGAGGATAATCGAGCAGTCCTCCGAGGTCCAGGGTGCTGTCCGGCGCGCCCTCTGATACAGGAGCGGGGGCCCCGACTGAAAACGAATCCTGGCGCTGCGATGCTTCATTGCCCAGGGCGCCGGGCAAGAGCCGCACGACTGCATCGACGATGGCGGCGGCGGCAATCTCTCCTCCTGAAAGCACGAAGTCTCCGATTGAGAGCTCGCGGTCGGCGAGGTGCTGGGCGACTCGCTCGTCCACTCCCTCATAGCGTCCGCAGAGGATAACGATGCGCTCCATGCGGGCGAGTTCTGACGCGGTGCGTTGGGCGAAGAGTGGGCCAGCGGCGGACATCAGGATGACCGTCTCGCGCACCTCACGGTCGAGACGCGCTTGCTGCGGCGCGATCCCGAGCGACTCGACCGCCTCGAACAACGGTTCGGGCTTGAGCACCATGCCCTCACCTCCGCCAAAGGGACGGTCATCGACGGTACGGTGCCTGTCATGGGTGAAGTTGCGCAGATCGTGGGTATGCACCTCGACCAGGGCGCGTTCGCGAGCGCGTCGCAGGATGCCATAATCCAGGGGCCCGTGAAAAAAGTCGGGGAAGATGGTGATGAGGTCGAAGCGCAGCACGCTTCTATGCTACTCGCGCGACCGGTGTCCGTTAGCGGCCCAATTTCGCATCCTCATGGCAACGGACGATTCGCGCATCCCGCGGGTACGAGTAGAATGGCTTGTTGCATCTGATCGATGGAAGATGGGAAGGAAATATTCTCGATGCGTAAGATTCTTGGAGTACTGTCACTGATTGCTCTCATGGGATTCGCCGGTTGCACGGAGATGAAGCTCTCCAACAACAAGGTGCCGGAGTATCAGGCGGGGCAAGAGGGGCATGACATCACACACCAGGTGACGGAGCGGCAATCGCAGCACCAGTCGGGCGCGATTGGCCCCGCGGTCTCGGAGGTAAACACGGGGACGTTGCCAAATCCGGGAAAGCCGAATGCACAAGCTGGCGCGGTGACGGCG
>JBDTLH010000246.1:0-24702 GCA_039934875.1 Acidobacteriaceae bacterium
ATACCAATTTCCCAATCCTCTCCGAGCGCGCCAGCTTCGCTCCAAAACTGGATCCGGCGCAATAAGAGACCTCCAGGCCCTCACCGCCTTTATCGCATTTCTCCTGCGACAACCGCAGCTTGTAGCCCTCTTTCACCCCCTCATCAAACCGCTTTTGGTCGCGTATCACCGCGCTTCCCGTCCCCCACATCGCCATCGCCTCTCGCAACGTAGAAAATAGCTGGAAGTCGCGCCCGGTCCGCATGTCCTCTGAACCTTGCGCGAAGCCGGCGCGGTATCCAGGCACATACGATTGCTTTTCGCCGAACTCCGGCTTGAAACGCACCTTGCGATAATCCTCCATCTTCTCGACCGCGATCACCGGATGCGCAAACTGCGAGTCAATGTCGGCGTCATGAAAGCCCTGCTGATATCCATCACGGTATCCATGCACAAAAGGAGACGCCGCATATATCCTCGCGGCGGGTTCGCTCGCCTCCAACTTCGCATTGTGGCAGTTCGCATGGTTCGCTGCGCCCAGCGCCGCGCCTCCCCCCGCCAGGTTCGCCAACAGCATCGCCGCTATCGCTAAATGGTTCTCCATGAGCTCTGATAAATCTAGATTCAATTTTGATCGTGGAAGATGTCGCCGGACGGACTTTTGCTTTGGCGCGCACACCTGACCTTGCGTGTAGGAATCCCCGACATATTCACCTCCCTGCCAATTCGCCGGATCGATCAAACGGGCCCGGCAGCGGCGCTCCCCGCAGCGTGACAAACTGCCGCGGACTGCAACATGCCTTGCTCAAACGCCTCCGGTCGGCATTCATGGCGCGCTCTTCCCTTAGCCAAGCCAGCGTCTCTCGCAATACCTTCGCCGCGCCCTCATGCGCAGGCGTCACTATGCGGTAGTGCATCCACTTCCCATCGCGCCGCGCCGCCACTATCCCCGCCTTCCGCAGATACGCCAGATGGCGCGAGATCTTGGGCTGTGACTGCCCTAATATCTCCACAAAGTAGCAGACGCATATCTCCTGCTCGCCCATAAGATTCAACAGCCGCAGCCGCGTCGGGTCCGCGAGTGCGGTAAAAAAATGCTCAATGCTAAACCCTCTTTCTTTTTTCATATATGCCTTGACAGATGCGTTCTCTTTAGGATACATTCACTCGAGCATATATGAGGCGCTGAACATGACCACAAAGTTAGATGTGCAAGAGAAATACTCGCAAGCCGCCCGCAACGTCGCAACCGGCGCAGCCGCCAGCTCCTGCAACGGACTAAGCTCCTGCTGCGATCCCATCACCAGCAATCTCTACGCATCCGCGCAGCAGCTCGGCATCCCCGAGAACGCCGTCCTCGCCTCCCTGGGATGCGGCAATCCCACCGCCCTGATCGATCTCCAGCCCGGCGAAACCGTCCTCGACCTCGGCTCCGGAGGAGGCATCGACGTTCTGCTCTCCGCCCGTCGTGTCGGACCCGCCGGAAAAGCTTACGGCCTCGATATGACCGACGACATGCTCGCTCTGGCGCGCGATAATCAACGCCAGTCCGGCATCCAAAACGTCGAATTCCTCAAAGGCGACATCGAGCACATTCCGCTCCCCGACAACTCCGTGGACGTCGTCATCTCCAACTGCGTCATCAACCTCAGCGCCGACAAAGACCGCGTCCTCCGCGAGGCCTTCCGCGTCCTCAAGCCCGGCGGACGCTTCGCCGTCTCCGACGTGGTGGTGCGCGGTGAGGTCCCTGACGATGTCCGCAACAGCATGTTGCTCTGGGTCGGCTGCCTCGCCGGCGCCCTTTCCGAATCGGACTACCGCAACAAGCTCGAAGCCGCGGGCTTCACCGCCATTGATCTCAAGACCACCCGCGTCTATCAGATCGAAGATGCCCGCCACTTCCTCACCGCAGCCGGCCTCAACGTGGATGCTCTCGCTCCCGTCGTCGATGGTAAGTTCGCCAGCATGTTCATCCGCGCCGTCAAGGCCGCAACGCAACCATCCTGCTGCGCCCCCGGCTGCTGCCACTGACCGTTAATTGCAAGTTGGTCGATGGCTCTTGCAAATTCCGAACCTGAAACATGCATTTCAAATGGGGCCTCCCTATGGACCATCCCGCGCTCCTCGCCGACCTCGAGCTCGCGCAACAAGTACAGCAAAGCCTCCTTCCCGCTCACCGCCAATCTCTCCACGGATGGAAGGTGGATTTCGCCTTCGAGCCCTTCGCTCACGTCAGCGGAGACTACGTGGACATCATCTCCGGTCCGCAATCGTTTCACTTCCTGCTGGGCGATGTCTCCGGCAAGGGAGTCGCTGCGTCCATGCTGATGTCCCATCTCCACGCCACCATGCGCGCCCTGCTCTCCACCGACCTGCCGCTTGAGCAAGTCGTTGCCGCTGCCAGCCGTGCCTTCTGCCACAGCTCGCTGCCCGCGCAATTCGCCACCCTCCTCATCGGACGCGCCGACCGCAACGGCTCCGTAGAGCTGCTCAACGCCGGCCATACTCCCCTGATCTACTCCTCCGCCGCCGCGGTCCACATCCTGCCCGCCGGAAATATCCCGCTCGGTCTCTTCTGCGAGTCCCGCTTCGCCGCAACGCGCCTCGCCGTCTCCTCCGGCGACACTCTGCTGCTTCACACCGACGGCATCACCGAATCCTGCAACGCCGATGGAGAGGAGTTCGGCGTCGAACGCCTTCAATCCAGCTTCGCCGCCGCCTTGCAGCAAGCGCCGGATACGCTCATCAGCCACATCCGCCGCGACCTCGCCGCCTTCACCAGCGAAACCTCGCCGCCCGACGACCTCACCCTGCTGACTCTGCAAAGGACATGACATCCACATTCATTGGATTTGTCATTCTGAGCATATGGGATCTCCTGACACGCGCCTCGCGTAGTGGGAAGCGAAGCAACCTCGCGTCTTTCCCGCATCGCTCCCATGGCGAGGAATTCGACAAACCCATGACGAACTTTGCTTTTCTTCCGCGTCGCTCCGTTGCGTCCGGCATGAATTCTCTACATCTAACCCACCCATGAGCCACCCCGCCTCTAAGCCCATACAACTCTTCGGCACCGCCGGCTCGTCCATCGCTTACACCATCCGCGACTTCCTCCAGCGCAGCGATCTGCCCTTCCAATGGCACGAGCTCAAGACCGATGAACAGGCCCGCTCGCTCACCGGGGTCACCGGACTTCACGATCCCCGCCTGCCCATCTGTATCTTCCCCGATGGCGCTCGCATCGAGTGCCCCACCCTGCGCCAGATCACCGAGCGCCTCGGCTGGTTTCACGACCCCGCCCTCTCGAAATATGACCTCGCCATCTACGGCGCCGGTCCCGCTGGCCTCAGCGCCGCCGTCTATGGCGCTTCCGAAGGCCTCAAGACCGTCCTCATCGAACGCTCCGCCATCGGCGGACAGGCCGGCACCAGCTCCAGAATCGAAAACTATCTCGGCTTTCCCGAGGGCATCAGCGGCGCGGACCTCGCCGAGAATGCGCGCAAGCAGGCATACCGCTTCGGTGCCGAAATACTCATCGCCCGCGAAGGTGTGAGCGGCGAATTCTCCCCCGGCAAAGGCATCGGACACCTCGCCGACGGCGGCAAGATCATCGCCCGCGCGACCATCTGCGCCACCGGCATCGCCTATCGCCGACTTGGATTACCCAACGAAGAAAAATTTTTCGGCGCCGGACTGTACTACGGCGCAGGCGCAAGTGAGGCCTCCCTCTGCCGCAATGACCACGTCTTCGTAGTCGGCGGCGGCAACTCCGCCGGCCAGGCTGCCATGCACTTCTCCCGCTTCGCCGCTAAGGTTACCGTCGTCATTCGCGACTCATGCCTCAGGAAGACGCTCTCTAACTATCTGCTGGATCGCATCCACTCCGCACCCAACATTGAGGTCTTGACCGACTCAGAGATCACCGCGCTGCACGGCAAAGACCAGGACGGCGGCGTGCTCGAATGGATCACCATCACCAATCGCCAAACCGGGGCGCAACAATCCCTGCCCACTCGCTGGCTCTTCATCTGCATCGGCGGAGAGCCGCAGACCTCCTGGGCAGAGGCTGCGGGCATCGTGCGCGATCAGGAGGGCTATCTCGTTACTGGCCCCGATCTCCTGCATCAGGGGCGCCCACCCGCGAGCTGGCCCCTTGACCGCGTTCCTTACTTCCTCGAAACCAGCGTCCCCGGCATGTTCGCCGCCGGAGACGTCCGCCACAACTCCGTCAAACGCTGCGCCTCCGCCGTCGGAGAGGGCGCCATGGCCGTCACCTTCGTCCACCGCTACCTCGCCAACGGCTGACCGCACTTCACCGATGAACGCTTGCCATGCTGAGCCAGCGCAGCAAGTCGAAGCATCTTTGTCTCCTTCGCCAGGTACCCGCGCCCTCGCACGACCACATCTCATAGCTTCGGCGGCTCCAATCCTGAAGCCGAGCGCCTGCCCTTCCCTAGAAGTTCACCCGCACTCCGATTTGCGCGGCGAAGGGGACACCGACCGTAGTGCCTGGACCGAAGAAATCCCCCAGCGCCCCCGCCGGAGACAGCAGTTGTTTGGAGCTGGTGATCGGCACGCATCCTGATGAGGGGCACACTTGGGTTGCGTTGTAGAGGTTGTTCACCGGCGTAGGCAGCGCGGAGATGTCGGTGACGTAGTTGGCCCCGGGATTATTGCGGTTGAAGAGATTGAAAAACTCGATGAACGGCAGCACTTCAAAGCGGTCCCTGATTCTGGTTGGCCGGGCAACCCGCAGGTCCACCTGAATGTAGGGGGTGCCGCGGAACTGATCGAGCGTGGTTTGCACTCCGTTGATTACCGCCCGGTCGTTGGTCGAATCTCCAACGCCGTTCACATCCACCGGCGTGGTCAGCGTGATCGGCCTGGCGCCTTCCGCCTGCGTCAGCGTCGTCAGTTCGATGCCCCCGGGCACGTGCAGCGTTCCCGCGAGCACGAAGCGGCTGCCGACATCTTCGCCAGAGGGGCCGTAGTCGCCAGGGGCGAAGGGGCGCAGCGGATTGCAGACGCCGTTCACATAATCAAAGAGCTCGCCCAGCACGCATCCAAATGTCTTCGCGCTCGAATAGGTGTAGTTCGCGGTCAGGTTGAATCGGTGGCTGAGGTTGCCTTGCACATGCAGCATTAGCGCGTCGTAGCGTGAGCGATTGTCCGACTTGAAGACGCTGAGGTTAGGGACATTGGCCATCTGCGTGGCCAGGTCCGGCGCGAAGAGCGGAGAAAATAAAGTGTAGCCCGCGTTGTATTCATACCGCCGGTATCCGTTCACGCCCTGCTCGTGCACCCAGTCCGCGCTTGCCGTCCATTGCGAATTGATCGCGTACTGCATGCCCGCGCCGGCGTGCAGCGCATACGGCGTCCGGTAATGCGGATCGATCACTGCCCCCGCACCGCCCGCCGCCGCACCCGGCAGGCATCCCGCATCGCCGGGATGGACGCAGGCAGCCGACGGTGTGTTTACCGCCTGCAATGCTTGCACCCAGCCATTTTGCGCGAGATCGTTGTAGTAGAGCCCCACGCCCGCGCGAAGCACCAGCTTTTCCGATTCACCCGGCGAAAATGCGATCCCCAGGCGTGGCGCAAATGCCTTCCGATAATCATGCGGATTTCCCGCGCTTAGCGGCAATTGCAGTGCTTTGATGGTCAGCACCGCCGGGTTCTGCGCTTGATTGGCGCCGCTGGCGGTGAACAGCCCGAAGGTGGTGTCGTAGCGCAGGCCGTAGTTGATGGTCAGGTGCGGGGTCACCCGCCAGGCATCCTCCGCGTAAAGCCCGATCCGCTGTACATTTTGCGAGAAGCTGCCGTTGGTCGCAGGCACTGAGGTGCAGCTCGCTCCGGGTGTTGCCGCGGGGCCGCAGACCAGGTCTTGGGAGAATTGCGCCGGATTGTTTGCGTAGTCCGTGGGATCGAGCGGGAAGACAGTCAGGTTTTCCGCATTCCCAAACAGCGCTCCGCTGAGCACCGGCTCATGGATGAAGTCGATGCCGAAGCGGGGAGCATGCGCGCCGGAGACGTGGCTCACGTCATACTTCCATTGGTACTTCTCCTGATTGCGCAGCACCGGAAATGCAGTAATCGGCGTCGTGAACTGGTTATCGCCAAAGGTTTGAAAGCCGGAGATCGTCTGCGCGGTGGAGCTGAAGGGAAACGCCAGCGCGAAACCCAGGTCCGAATTCGCCGTCTCGGTGTGGTGCAGCAAACTGCTCGTGAAGGTGAACGACCCCAACCAGGTTGGGCTGATGACCAGTTGATTATTCAGTACGATGTTGAAGTAGTTGGCGTGCGAGGTCGCTCCCGTTGAAGCCAGCGTTGCCTGTTGCACCAGATCGTTCCTGGTCAGATAGCTATCGACCGCCCCCCGTAGAAACCACTGCGAGCGCTGCGACTGCGACCAGTCGAGACGTACCGTTCCCAAGGCGTCATTGAATGGGATGGGTACATCGTTGGGCACCGGGATCGAGGTCACGCCGGGGACCAGTCCTTGCCGGGCCAACCCAGCCAAGGCGTTGAACTGCGTCTGGCTGGCGGGGCTGTAGGCGATGCTGGCATTCTCATTCACGTATTCGAAGGAGGTGAAAAACCATACTTTGCTCTTGATCACGGGCCCGCCCAGCGCCCCGACGTAGTTTTGCCGCGAAAAAGGTTGTTTGGGGTTGGGAGCGGGATTTTCAATCGGATAGCGCGCGTTGAGCGCGGCCGCCCGTTCATAGAAAGCCAGGGTTCCGTGAAGCTCGTCGGTCCCATGTTTCGTGGTGAGCACCACGGAGCCGCCGGTGGTGCGTCCCGTATCGGCGTTTTGCTGCGACGTTTGCACCGCAAATTCCTGTATCGCATCAGGCGAAAAATTTTGCAGAAAGCCGCCGATATAGTCATCCGAGTTGTCGCCCCCATCGACGGTAAGCTGATCGTTCAGTCCCGAACTTCCGCCAAACGAGACGGCGGTGATGCGCGCTTTGGTGGGATCGGACGGTTCTACCGGTTCTGTGCCAGGCACGAGATAAGCAATATTCGCAAAGCTCCGATGCGCGAGTGGTATCTCCTCCAGGTCTTTGGCGGAAATCACTCCCTGATGCACTGCGGAGCTGATGTTGATTGGCTCTGTGGTGATCGAGGAAGCTTCACCGTGTACGTTGATCGATTGCTGCACCGCTCCGGGATGGAGCGTGACCAGAATGTCGCGCACCGAACTGACCAGCACCGTGACCTCGGCATTCGCGGCTGCGAAGTTGGCTGCATCGACCGCCACTTTGTAAGCTCCGGGGCGAAGATCGCTCATGCGAAACTCGCCCCGGCTGTCGGTGCTCGCGTGCCGCTCTATCGATCTCCCGTAGCCTGCCGCTGTAATGACGACCTCAGCCCCTTTTACCAGGCCTCCGCGCTCGTCTTGAACTTCTCCTTGCAGGGTCCCCGTCGGGCTTTGCGCATGCAGTGAGACACAAAAGGCAAACAGAGTGAGCAAACTGCAAAGTAGTTTTGTGCTCGCGCGCAACAACATCCGGAATCTCTCCCTATGCAAATACGGTGGAGAGATAAAGCTAGTCTGCTGAATCATCTACTACCAGCAGCCGTAATTAAGAAGCTCCACTTGCGCTCCGGGCTTTCTACTCGCTGTCTCGTGAGCAAAAAAGCCAAACTCGCCCTTACCCAGAAAAACTTTGCGGACCCTGAAACAGGCTACCTTACCTGTGCCTCCGCGTCTCCCTCCTTGCTCTCCGTCTCCCACCTTTTTGCGGCAAACAGTAAAGCCGCCCGCAGGCGGCCTTCTGATTCGTGAATTTACTAAATCTGCTTTACTGGAAATCGTGAAAATCCAACTCCAATGGCTGTCCATCCTCGTCGTACTGGATCTTCAACTCGCCTCCCGAACTTGCGCCCGCCGGAACTTCTTCGCTCGGGACCAATTTGCGCTCTGCCCTCTTCTGCGCCTTCTCTGACTGGCGCTCCTGCCGCGCACGCTCTTTCTGCCGCTTGGTATAAGTTGTTCTGCTTGTAGGCATAAATACTCCTGTTATGAAGGGGCGAGACTACAAAGCCTGGTGAGCAGTCGCGATGCCTCAAAGTCTCTCCGCTTCAACTATGATAAATCATTTTATCCAGAAAGGTAAGACTTACACGCCCGCACCTGTCCCCAATTCGCCAACCCCCGGTCGCTAAGTCCTTATCATCTCTGTCATCTGCCACCACTTCATTTTTTTCGATTTGATCTGCAAATCGCGCGTTTTTTCACCTTTTTTTGTGCTTTTTTTGTCGCGTTTTTCAATGCACCAACTTCGATTTATTGTTCACGTAATCCATTAACAAATACTGTCCAAGTGTATGCGGGGTCGTGAAATACGCCTTCCCCCGGCAAATCGCAGTGATCTTTTGCACAAATTGCACCAATCCGAAGTCGCTGGCCAGCATAAACGTATTGATCATGATCCCCGATTTCTTGCAGCGCCCCACCTCCTCCAATGTCTTCGAAATCACCAGTGGGTCTAACCCGAATGCATTCTTATAGATACGGCCATCCTCGAGAGTCAGTGCCGAAGGCTTGCCATCGGTAATCATCACGATCTGCTTCATGTCCTTGTTCTGCCGCTGCAAAATCCGCTGCGCCAAACGCAATCCCTCCCGCGTATTGGTGTAGTACGGCCCCACCTGCACCCTTGCAAGCTGTTGCATGGGAACGACTTCCGCTGAATCATGGAACAAAACCAAGCTCAGCGCGTCCCCCGGATATTGGGTGCGAATCAACTGCGCCAAGGCCATCGCCACCTTCTTCGCCGGCGTAAAACGGTCCTCCCCATACAGAATCATGGAGTGCGAACAATCCAGCATCACCACCGTCGCACACGAAGACTGGTACTCGCACTGATGCACCTGAAGGTCGCTATATTCCAGATTCAAAGGTACTTGCAAGCCCTCGCGTTGAATAGCCGAGGACAGCGTGGCGTTGATATCGAGGTTCAAAGTGTCGCCAAATTCGTAGGATTTCGAGGCCCCGCTGGCCTCCACACCCGTCGCCAGGTCGCGCGTGTCATGCCTCCCGAAGTTAGCCCGACCCAATGATCCCAGCAGGTCCCGCAATGACTTATAACCGAGAAAATCCATGCCTTTCTCGGTCAATTCGAAGCGCGCGTGCCCCTGTGGCTGGCCAGTGTTTCCAGCGACGTTGGAGATCCTCGCAGTATCATGCGGATCGTCGATCTTGATGAATCCTTCCTGTTCCATGCGCTGAACAATCTGATCCAGGACCTGTTCAAACCTGCCATCTTCTTTTAATTGTTCGAGTTGCTGGCGAAGGGCATCATCGAGCGAATCACCGTTCAGGGCTTCGAGCGCTTCAGCGATGGCGTCCTTGAGGGCGTCCATGGATTGCTCGGCGGAGGGCAGTTCTGAGAACTGCATCCACGGGTCTTGCTCGAGGAATCCGCTGCCCAGCAAAAAATCGCTGAGGGCGGCAAGCAGGTCTTCCATGCTCATCTCGCCCGCCGGATTGGGCACGTACTTGGTATAGCTATGCGATTTCATAGGTAAGCATTCAGCAATCAGCAGTTAATTGAACCCTCTGCGCCCTCCACCGCGCACCTGGGGAAGCTCTTCCCGCTCTGCGGCGGCGGTGCGCTTCTGTTTGTCTTTATCCCGGTCCCGCTCGGGGACGGAAGCGGTGAAGCCGCGCTCCTCATTGCGTCCAATTTTGCGGTGGGCGTAAAGCCCTTCGAGCAGAAATTCAGCGGCGGAGACGATCTCCTCGGGCGAAGCCGTCTTCACCTTCAGGCCCACCGGGCTCAGTCGCTCCCACAGGCCTTGTATCTCTTTGAGTTTTTTGATCTGCTCCGAGGAGGGAAGGGCGTCGGAAAACTTGATCTCGCCACCGAGGTCAAACCACTGCTGTATCTGCTGCGTATTGGTCTCGTAGAAATAACGATCGTATGCGCGAGCTATCGCCAGCCTTATGATCTCCCTCGCGACTACGTCGGCGCCCTTCACCTCGCCCTCGTATTCGAGTTCGATCTTGCCGGTGATGGAGGGCATCGCCGCATAAATATCGCTCACCCGGGGCACCACAAGCCGCTCACTATTCAGGATCGCCCGCTGCTCCGCGCTGGAGATCACATTCTCCATGCAGGAGATGGAGAGGCGCTGGCTGACGCCCGACCGCTTATCCACCCGCTTATCTTCACGCGCAACGAACGCGACGTGTTCTATGACCTCGCGAATATATTCCGGCACCTTCAGCTCCGGGCCGCGGGTCGCCCACGCCTCTTGCGCGGTGATCCGTATTGCCTCATCCAGGCTGGATGCATAGTGCGTGCGAATCTCGGAGCCGATCCGATCTTTCAGCGGGGTCACGATCTTGCCGCGAGCCGTATAGTCCTCCGGATTCGCCGAGAAGACCAGCGCGACATCCAGATTCAGACGCACGGGATAGCCTTTGATCTGCACATCGCCCTCTTGCATGATATTGAAGAGTGCGACTTGTATCTTGCCGGCGAGGTCGGGCAATTCGTTGATGGCGAAGATGCAGCGGTTGGCGCGCGGCAACAATCCATAGTGCATAGTCAACTCGCTCGAAAGTTCAGTACCGGTGCGCGCAGCTTTGATGGGATCGATATCGCCGATCAGGTCCGCTACGGTAACGTCCGGCGTAGCCAGCTTCTCGACAAAACGCTGCTCCGGCGCGAGCCACGCGATCGGGGTTGCATCTCCCTCGGCAGCGATCAGGTCGCGGCATCGCTTGCAGATGGGCAGGTATGGATTGTCGTGTATCTCGCATCCTTTGACATAGGGCAGTTGCGGGTCGAGCAAAGTGGTGAGAGCGCGCAAGATGCGGCTTTTGGCCTGCCCGCGCAGACCGAGAAGGATGAAATTGTGCCTGGAAAGGATGGCATTCACGATCTGTGGCACAACCGTATCGTCGAAGCCGATGATGCCGGGGAAGATAGGACCGCCGCCACGTGAATCTTTCAATTTTTGAATGAGATTTTCGCGCAATTCGTCTTTTACGCTACGCTGCTGGAGGTGCTCTGAAGAAAAACTGCTGCTTTTGAGTTCTCCGAGGGTGAGGGGGATGGACATTACCGCGGCTACTCCGATCAGGGTGTATGCGTTATGAAGGTGAATATTCAGTGCGCGTAAAGCGGATTATACGACTCGTATCACATGACGTGTTTCGGCGGACTTTCGACCTGGTGCGCGATTTCGCGGGCACGCAGCAGCAACTCTTCATAGGCATTCGCGAGCAACCGCAGACGGCGGGTCTCTGAATTGTTTTCCAGGATGGCCTGCTTCACAGCGAGATCAAAAGGCAACATGCCGGCCAAAGCGAAGGCGAGATGCTCGCAATCCTCTGGCGCGCGCAAGTCTACGGTAGACCCTGCTTCAAAGGCCAGCATGACGAGTTGATTATGCAGATCAACTACCCGCTGGCGCTCGGCGAATGGGCGGGTAGCTTCGGCCCAGTCGGGCAGCCATTCCACATCAGCCTGCGGATACGATCGAGAGGGATCATCCACGGTGTGTCGGACCCGGAAGCGGCGGACGCCATGCGTCAGGATATCCAGCCTCCCATCCTGGTACTCATTGAGCACGCCCTTGATACGGGCGGTGCAGCCGACGTGGAGAAATTCAGGCCCTTTTGTGGGGAACGCGCAGACCACGCCGAATTCGCGGCCCCGCCCCAGACAATCACCGATCATCTCGCGATAGCACGGCTCGAAGATATGCAGCGGCAGCGCCGCCTCTGGAAACAATACAAGTTCCAGCGGAAACAGGGGAATTCTTTCTATCACCCATCTATTTTACGCGCTGTAAGTTGCACCGTTGCTAATTCGAGAGCATAACAACCGGCCGGTCCCAAGAGCAATGCCAGAAACCAGCGCACACGCACTGGCCCTGTTTATTCACTCAATTGCTGTGCCTGCCATTTACACTGCGTTCATGTTGGCGAGGAACTCCGAGTTTAATTTGGTCTTCGCCAGGCGCTCCGTCAACAATTCCATAGACTCGGTCGGAGAGAGCGGATTCAACACCCGGCGCAGTATCCAGATGCGCTGCAACTCATCTTTGGGAATCAGCAACTCTTCCTTTCGCGTACCCGATCTCTGGATATCGATGGAGGGGAAAATGCGCTTATCGCTGAGCTTGCGGTCTAGTATGATTTCCATGTTGCCGGTGCCCTTGAACTCCTCGAAGATGACTTCGTCCATGCGCGAACCGGTTTCGACCAGGGCCGTTGCGATGATGGTGAGCGATCCACCCTCTTCGATGTTGCGGGCCGCGCCGAAAAACCGCTTCGGCCTTTGCAACGCGTTTGAATCCACACCGCCCGAGAGCACCTTGCCCGAAGGGGGAACGATGGTGTTGTAGGCGCGCGCCAGACGGGTAACGGAATCAAGCAGAATTACAACATCGCGTTTATGCTCGACCAGGCGCTTCGCCTTTTCGATCACCATCTCCGCGACCTGCACGTGGCGCGCCGCGGGTTCATCGAAAGTCGAGCTTATGACTTCGCCCTTGACTGAACGCTGCATGTCCGTGACTTCCTCAGGACGCTCATCGATCAGAAGCACGATCAAGACCACCTCGGGATGGTTGGTGGTGATGGAATTCGCGATGGCTTGCAGGAGCATGGTCTTGCCGGTGCGCGGCGGTGCGACGATCAGACCGCGCTGCCCCTTGCCGACCGGCGTGAGTATATCCATCACGCGGCCGCTGATCTGGTCCTTTGCCATCTCCATCTTCAGCCGCTCTTGAGGATAGAGCGGGGTAAGATTATCGAAGAGGATTTTGTTGCGCGCCTCATCGGGCGACTCGAAATTCACGGCCTCAATCTTGACCAGCGCGAAATACTTTTCGCCTTCGTGCGGCGGACGCACCTGTCCGCTAACGGTGTCCCCGGTCTTTAGATCGAATTTGCGAATCTGCGATGGGGAGACGTAGATGTCGTCGGGGCCGGGCAGGTAGTTGTAATCCGGCGAGCGCAGAAAGCCGTAGCCGTCAGGCAGAATTTCGAGTACGCCTTCGGCAAAGATATGGCCTTCTTTTTCGCTTTGTGCCTGAAGGATTTTAAAGATGAGGTCTTGCTTGCGAAGCCCGCTCGCGCCGGGTAAATCGAGTGTGCGTGCGATCTTCGTCAACTCTGTTATGTTTTTTTCTTTTAGCTCGGAGATAGTCATGGTCACCTGGAAGGACAACTTAGGGGCTGTCGCTGGGATTTGATTGGGAAGGGGTAAATCGTAGGGGAGGGTGATTACAGAAGAGAATTACAGACTGTGTACAAGAGGATTATAACGCTTCTGACTAATAGTTGCAGCAGAAAAAATCCGGTCTGCGGGAAGGCGCACACCGGATCATTCGTTGCGCGGTCACGCGGCTCGGCGGAACTCGATTTCGGGCGCTAAAGCAGCCGGGTCCAGCACGCCCTCGGCACTTCCCTGGGCCTCGCCGAAGCGGCTCAGCACTTCATTTGTAGTCTCTTGAATACGTGTGTTCGGCTTGTGGAATTTGCGGGTGGCCTTCGATGCCAACTGGCACAGAAGATAGCGGTTAGGCACGGTGGTCAGTGCATCGTAAATAAGATCAGAACGCATCGGTTTCTCCTTATGATTGTGGTACAGAAGCGGCGATGCCGCCTCCCGTCCATTAATGATTTACAGCTCTGCGCCGATTGGACGCTGGAACCTATAAATAGTTTCACTTTTTTCAGGGCTGGTTCGAGTCTTCAACACCGATCTAAACGGATGCCTGTCTCCGGGCAATTGTTGCAAAGAAGGCCTGGGTTCGCTCTTAAAGTGACCCTGGTTTCGTCCCAATTACAGTCAAAGTTCAGCAATTTCAGGGAAAACAGCACCTCCTCCCGCGCTGCATCATCCTTAATGTGCCGTAATCGGGGAGGACGGCATTCGTTTGAAAATGGAACGTTAAATGTTGTTTGCCTTAGGGTCAAGAGAAATTTTGAGGAGACGCAATAAAGTTAACGGTTCCGGGCAGGCAGACTGCCGCGAATGGCCGTTCGGACCGCCTCCATGAGCTGTTCCCGGCCTTCGTACTCCTTAGGATTGAGCGGCGGATGGAAGATCACGGTCACCTCTCCCTTGCGCACCTCGAACTTACCTTTGGGCATCAACTCTGCTGTGTTCCGAATCGTAATGGGGAGAATGGGAACGGCCGCCTCCTCCGCCATATAGAACGGCCCCTTTTTAAAGGGCAGCAATTCTCCTGTTCGGGAGCGGGTACCCTCGGGAAAGATCATGATGCTGATGCCCTCCCGCAAAACCTGGGCCGCCGCGTGGATGCTCTCTATGGCGGATTCGCGGTCCTCCCGGCGGACGGGGACCATGCGCGCTTTTTTCATGGCATAGCCGAAGATGGGAAAGCGGAACAAGGACGCTTTTACCAGCACCGACATGTGGCGCGGAATACTGGGGATGATGATCGGCGGATCGAGGTTGGAGACGTGGTTCGACATGAATATGTATGTTGTCCCGGGATCGATCTGCTCCATGCCTACCAGCCGAATGCGCACCCCGGCAAGCCGAACGCCGGTGATGGCGATCCAGGTACCGACCCGGTAGAACGGGAGAATGTCTCCCGTGATCCACAGATGAGGCACCATGACCAGCGCGCATAGAGGGGCCATGAGGATGTAGAAACCCAGCATGATCGAGGCGCGCAACATCTTACGGCTGGTCCTCTGACCTGACCCAGGCCTTGCGCCGCGCGACCTGCCGCGGCGTTGCATTAGGCGCTTCAATGATTTGCCACTGCACCGCCTGGCGGCCCACAACGGGCACTGTTAGTGAAGACTCCACGCCGCTGCGAAGGAATTTAAGATGCAGTTGACTGCCGGCCGCCGCCGAAGCTAAGCGGCGCTGCAAAGCACGTCCCGCCGGTTGGCCGTTGAGTTCTACAATTTCATCACCGACTTGAAGGCCGGCAGCTTTGGCGGGTTCGCCGTCTATCTCGGCAATCACCGTAGATCCGCGTCCTACGCGGAAGCCGACGTCCCCGACCGCAACATTCGTCTGCTGGAGCTTCAATCCCGCAGTCGCCAGCGCCTCCTCCATTGGAAGGTCGCCGGCACGATCGATGTTGGTCGAGAAGAACTGCTGGAAGTCGGCGCCGCTGACTGCTTCGGCTGCGCCAAATTCTCCGCGGGTCTCGGGAAAGAACTTGCCCTGATGCGGATAGGTTTCGTTCATCCACAAGAACAGGTCGCGCAGGCTCTTCTTGCCGCCCGTCTTTTCCCGCAACGCGAGATCGAGCGCGTAGCCGATCAGCTCTCCGCTGGTGTAATAACTTATGCTACGCTCGGGACTGCTATAAAACGGATACTTGTCATACCAGGTCTCGAGGCTCGATTCCTGCGGTGATTGCCAGAGATGCGCGGGACGTTCACGAAAATTTTGGATAGTCTGCGAGAGATGCTTCTCGAATTGCGGCAGAGATTCGAGTCCGGCCCGCAGCAGCGCGTACTGCGCAACTGTGCTGGTGAATCCCTCGCTGAACCACAGGTCGCGGGTGTATTGCTCCTTGGTATAATCCACCGGCTCCAGGGTCTGCGGGCGGATGCGCTTCACGTTCCAGAGATGGAAGAATTCGTGGGCGGTCACGCCTTCAAAGCCGCGCCACGCCTCGTCAGAGGTGAGGGGGCGCAGTCCAATTGCCGTCGAGTATTTGTGTTCCATACCGCCGCCCCCGTTGGGTTCTACATGGTAGAGGAAGGTGTATTCCTCGTAGGGCGCCTCATGCATGAAGTCTGTCTCCGCGCGCACGATCTTCTGGCATTCGGCAGCCATGCGGGAGAGATCATAGTCGCCGGGCTTGCCATGCACCACCACGCGATAATGCTTACCACCCTCTTGGAAATCGCGCTCTTGGAAGTTGCCGAGCTCGGTAGGGCTGTCCACCAATTCGTCATAACTGGAGGCGCGAAGCGAAAAGCCGGTCGCGCCGTTCTCGCGAGTGAGAGCGGTTGCGATTTTCCAGCCGGCGGGAGCGTCGGTGATGCGGAGGCTGACCAGCTCTTTCACGTGCTCCTGCCCGACAGGATAGGCAAGCGCCTGCGCGAAGTTGAAGAAGGCGTGCTCCGAACTGACGTCCGCGCCAAAGGGGCCTGGTTCGCTCAACAGAATGCGGTAGCGGAATGTGATTGGGGTTGCAAGAACGGCCCCGGGCTTCGCCTGCCACGTATCTTTGTTGATCGCGACTACGGGAACGGGTGCGCCGGAGGAGGACGCCTGCACCTGTCCGATGTGTACCGCAAAGTCGCGCACAATGTAGGTGGCATTCCACACCGGCATCTGTATCTGGGCGCCGTTTCGTCCCTGAAATGTGATGCTTACGTCCGCGTAATGCGACGCTGCGTCCTTCAAGGAGACTTCATAAGCAATGCCGGAGTTCTCCGCCGCGCACGCAATGTTTGCCAGTCCCAATAAAATAATTGCGAATGCACCGCAATTCCGCAGATTCAACATGTCGAGGATTGTAGAGCAGGCAATTACCGGTCAGCAATCAGCACTCAGCAAAAAGGCAGCCGCGCGCGGGGTCGAGCGCTTACTGAGTGCCGCTTACGGGCTGAGTGCTGACTGATGACTGCTGAATGCTGAATGCTTCCCTCACCGCCGCGGGCAGCTTTTCATAGATTCCGTCAAAACCGCCGTTCGAAAGTATCGCCACCACATCGCCAGTGCGCAGTTGACCGGCGATCTCTGCCACAATCGCGTCCGCGTCGGCGAGTTGCAGGGCCGGCTTGCCCTTGCTTTTGAGCATTGCCAGGACAGTCTCCAGGGAGAGTCGCTGCAGCTCCGGGATCGCCTCCGACTTGAACACGCTTGCGATCACGATCTGGTCCGCATGTGCCAGCGCATCCACCAGTTCGTTTTCGAAGACATTGCGCCGCAAGGTGTTTGAGCGCGGCTCCAACACCGCCCACAAGCGCGCATTGGGATAACGCGTGCGCAGCGCCTTCAATGTCTCCGCTATGGCCGTGGGATGGTGGGCGAAATCATCGATGATGGTGATTCCATCCACTACCGCGCGCACTTCGAGACGCCGCTTCACGCTTTTGAATGTCGCAAGCGCCTGCTGGATCGTCGCCAACTCTATTCCCTGCCGAGATGCCAGCGCCGCCGCCGCCGCCGCATTCAGCACGTTGTATTCACCCGCTAGCGACATCTCAAAGTCACCCCACGGCCTGCCTCCGCGTTCGAGACTCCACAACGTCTTCTCAGGACGGTACTCTACGTTGCGCACTCGCCAATGGGACTCTTCCTGAAATCCGTAGCGCTCGACCGCGCAGAAAGCCTTCGCCAGGCACTCCGTCACATTTTCGTCGGCATCACGAGCAATTATCCGACCGCGCCGCGGCACCAGATTCACCAACCGCTTAAACGCAGTCTTCACCGCATCCAGATCGCGATAGATGTCGGCGTGATCGAACTCGACTGAAGTCAGGATTGCCGCGTCTGGAAAATAGTGCAAGAACTTCGGCCCCTTGTCAAAAAAAGACGTATCGTATTCATCGCCTTCGATGATGAACTCACACGACCCCTCATTCCATGCATAACTTCCTCCCCCGCTGTCAGTGCGGAAGTTCTCTGCCACGCCGCCGATCAGGAACGACGGCGGTCGCCCCGCGGTTTCGAATATCCAAGCCAGCATTGAAGTGGTGGTGGTTTTGCCGTGCGTACCCGCCACCACCAGCGCCGACTTGTGCGCCAGAAACTCGCGATGAAGCACGTCGGCCATTGACGCCAGTGGGATATGTTCGTCCAAGACCCGCTCCAACTCCATATTGCCGCGCGAAATTGCGTTGCCGACCACCACCAGGTCGGGACGTGGGTCGAGGTTTCTTGCATCGTAAGAAGGCGCAACCGCAATTCCCATCTGTATCAACCGGGTGGACATTGGCGGATACGCCGCCGCATCAGAGCCGCGCACCTCCATGCCCTTTGCCTTGAGCAGGCCCGCCAGCGACGCCATCGCCGTTCCGCAAATTCCAATGAGATAAACCGACTTCATTTTCCTGCCTATCCGTGCTCATCCGCTGGGATCCGCGGTTAGACTTCCGCGGCAGCCTCCAGCATCTCCAGCTTCGCGCCGCTCGCGCCGGCGATCAACCTCACTTGTACGCCAAACGGCAGCGTCTGATGCGCTCCGGCCACATGGCCGGATGGCAGTCCAAAGGCCACAGGCTTCTTGAACCACCGCAATATCTCAAGCAGATCTTGCGCAAGATTGTCGCCGCAGTTGGTCATCGCCCCGAAGACAATGGCATTTACACATTTCAATTTTCCCGCCAACTCCAGGTGACGCAACATGCGATCGATCTTATAGGCAGGTTCATTCAAGTCCTCGAAGAAAAGCACTGAATCTTCGGTTTGAGGCGCGTAGGGAGTGCCGCACGCAGCAGCCAGCAGCGACAAGCAACCTCCATAGAGCTTGCCTTCAGCGGTGCCCTCCCGCAACGTCACGGGGACCTCGAAATTATGCAATCTACCCGCCACCACCGCGTGCCAGCTTTCGAGGCCCACCCCGCCTTCGCGGTCCCAATCTCCCGCGATCAGTGGCGCGTGCAGCACCGGGATGCCGCTCCGATCATGGATTTGCGTCAGCAGCACAGTGGCATCACTGTAGCCGCCGAACCACTTCGGAGAGCCGCGCAAGATACCCGTTTCAAGACGCGGCAGCAGATAATTCGCGCCATATCCGCCGCGCGCACAGAGCACCGCCTGAACGTCATCGCGCCGCAACATGCGGTTGAGATCGCAGGCGCGATGCTCCGCGCTTCCCGCGAAATAGCGCTCGCGCTCGTGCACATAATCTCCCAGGGCCACGTCATAGCCTTGCGCGCGCAATGCCTCGCATCCCCGCTCCAACCGTTCTGTATCTACAGGGCCTGAAGGTGCGACCACCCCGATGCGGTCTCCGCGCTTCAACGGCTTTGGCTTGGCGCGCTTCACTCCGCCCACGCCTCTCCTCGGCAGATCAACTCCGCTGAACCACGCAATATCAACGCGTCATTGACAAACTCTACCGTCTGCGTCCCGCCCGGAGTGGTGACCGACGCCGAATCATCTATTAATCCAGCCGTCCGGCATGCCGCCGCGGCGGCGCAGCTCCCTGTGCCGGAAGACTTGGTCTCGCCCGCTCCGCGCTCATAGACGAAGGTCTCTATATGCGAGCGGTTGCGGACGATCACAAACTCAACATTCACACCATGAAGAAATTCGCTCTCCAGCGCCTGTACCTTCTGTGCGATTTGCCGCCAATCGCCAAAGAGCGAGTCTCCGGTGATCACGAAGTGCGGGTTCCCCAAATCAACCGGAGTCCCCTCTACCGTCAGATCGTCACCTAACTTCAAGGCGCGGGAAGCGCCCACCCACACCGTTCCCATGGCCACCGAAAACTGATAGCTGTTCGCGGAGACGCTCATCAGCTCGCACGACTTTACCCCTGCGCCGGTCTTGATCCGCAGCAAGCGCCTCTTCGGGTTCTGGTTAACCATATAAGCGGCAACGCAGCGCGTCCCATTGCCGCTGATCTCCGCGTCGGAACCGTCGCCATTGATGAGTGTCGCCGTCGCATCCCACTCATTCGATTCCGCCTCCCCAACCCATTCGACGCCATCCGCTCCGACACCATTGGTGCGGTCGCAAAGCCTGATGGAGAGTGCATGACGGTCGCCGGAGTAGGCGCTCTCTTCCACAATCAGAAAATCATTGCCGCATGCCGACGCCTTACAAAATGGAATCACCGCCGCACCTCATCTCCGTGTGTCGATGCATAGATAGTAGATGTATAGATGATCGTACGCGGTTTCTCTTCACTCTCAAACACCGAGACCCGGCGCAATCCGCCCGGATGCAGCCGCACCGCTTCCGCCACCGGATCATCGCCAATGGCCACCACTACTGCTGCGCCTGCGGCGGGGTTCCTCAAAGCCTTTTGCCACAATTGCCAGTTGCTCTCGTTCACCACATTGCGCTCGTGGATCCCCGCTCTTTGCAATGCACCCGCATAGTCGGAGGTGTACATCATCATGCGCTGGCCCTTGAACGGCCCCAACTGCCGCGCCAGCTTCGCCTCGAACATCATTCGCGTGCGCGCATTGTGCCGCGCCTCCTGCAATGTCAAGGGAACCAGGCTCCACTCACGCACGGTCAGCAACGCCACAGCGACCAGCACTGCGTAAATGAAATAACGGCGATTCGGCTCTCCGAAGCGGAAGCTCGCCCATTGCGCCACCAGCCCCATCCCTACGGCCATCGCGGGTAGCAGCTGCATTCCATACCGCACGTTATACCATCCCCACGGACGCCAGAAAGGCATAAAAATCGGCACGCCTCCGTACGCGATCGATAGCGTGTAAAAGAGCAGCGGCGCCCATAACAGCGACACCACCCACGACGCCCGCCCGCGAAACAACGCCATCGCCAGGCCCGCTACGGACAAGGCCAGCGCCACTCCCCCTAAATGCCCTTGCGCCAAATCTTCCTTCGCGCACTTATCGAAAAAGATAAACGCCACGCGCATATCGTGATAACCGGGATGCATTTCGCCCGGCTTTCCGGTGCGCTGCTGGATCGCCCGCGCCGAGTATGGCCCATTCCAGAACTCCAGCGCATTGCCGAATACCACGGTGTTATAGCCCAGCCAGATGGCTGGGGCCGCAGCCAATAATACCCACGCCGGCCACGTGCTTCGCCACACCTTCTTAAGCGTCAATCCAATGGTCAGGCGACCACTGCCGGTGATGACCAGAATCGGCAGCAACACCACCGTTGCCCCCGTCTGAAACCATCCGTCATAGCGCGTCCACATCGCGAGCCACAAAGCCGCCGCGCACTTTACCGCAATGCTCCGCAACCGGCGGCCATCGAGCGGCACCGTCCATATCTGGTTCAAAAATTCCGCCGCATAGACCGCCGACCAGATCAACGCCGCCAGGTAAAGCAGCTCCGCCATCGCCGTGGACTGCATGTACAACACGTTCGCGTTCAGAGCAAAAACCGCCGTCGCGACCCACGCCCCGCTACGCCTCCCAAACTGCCGCACCAGCCGGAACATGCCTACACATCCCGCGACGTAGCTGAGCATAGACACAATCGACCCGCCTACGCCCGAACGCCACATCCAATCGTTGACCACCAGCGGCGCGGTCAATAGATGCGACGCAGGCAGCCACACCGATCCTAGATTGCGGATGCCCGGCGTCAGCGAATCGAAGAGCCTTCTTGCGATATGGATGTGCGCCACTGCGTCTCCATACAGCAAGACCTGGCCAGTGCGAAAGTAGTAGAGAAACGCGGCCAGCGACAACAAGCCCGCAGTCGCCCCGACCCTGCGCAGGTCCTTCGCAAGCTGATGGCGATACTCTTCCGAATGTACCTGCGGTACTCGCGCCGACGCCGCCATACTTTTGCTTAATCCAGATGCGACAAGCGGCGGAACTGCTCGAAGCGCGCTTCGATCTGCTCGCGCGTCAAATGTTGCAGGCGCTCGGTACCAAACTTCTCCACCGCAAACGATCCCATCACTCCGCCATAGAACATCGCCTTCTTGAGCGCCTTCGGTGAGACCTCCGTGCCCTCCGCTGTTACCGACGCGATATAGCCCATGAATCCGCCGGCAAACGAATCGCCCGCTCCGGTCGGGTCCACCACCTCTTCAATAGGCAGCGCGGGCGCGCGAAAAGGATGGGACCGCCCACCGAATTCACCGTCGGCAAAGAAAATGGTCGCGCCATATTCGCCGTGCTTGATCACCAGCGCCTTCGGCCCCATAGTCAATATCCTGTTGGCCGCGCGCGCCAGGCTGCGGTCATCCGCCAGCAGCCGCGCCTCGGCGTCATTGATAAGCAGGATGTCGAGCCCCCTCAGCACCTGATCGAGCGCGGAGCGATGATCGTGTATCCAGTAGTTCATGGTGTCGCCGCCCACCAGCTTCACCTTCGGCATCCTGCGCCTCACATTCGCCTGCAACACAGGATCGATGTTCGCCAGAAACAAGAACTCCGCACTCTCATATTCAGGCGGAATCTTGGGATTGAATCCCTCAAAGACATTTAAATGCGTGGCCAGCGTCTTCGCATCGTTCAGGTCCTGTGACTGATACTCGCCCGCCCAGTGGAAGGTCTTGCCACCCTTCACGCGCTCGATGCCCCGGGTATCGATCTTGCGCGCCTTGAAAACGCTCTCTTCTTTCGCAGTGAAGTCATCGCCGACCACCGCGATCACCTGCACCTCGGTAAAGAAGCTCGCCGCCAGCGCGAAGTGCGTCGCCGCGCCTCCCAACACCCGTTCCACCTGCCCTGACGGGCTTTGAATGGAATCAAATGCCACCGATCCCACGACCAGAATCGCCACTATGCGCCTGCCTTTCTGGTCGCGAGATATTTGTCAAGTATTAGAGCCAGCTTCGCCCGCGTCTCCGCCGGAATCATCGCCGGGTCCGTCATGATCGCGTGCTTCAGCGCCGAACCGCATTTGCATCCGCGCTCAATGGGCATCGCCGCCACCGCTCCCCGTACCACCTCGCATACGTTCGCGACGTTCTTGTTCAACACCGCGATGATTTGCTCCACGGTGACCGCATCGTGGCTCTCATGCCAGCAATCGTAATCGGTCACCATCGCGATGGTCGCGTAGCAAATCTCCGCCTCGCGCGCCAGCTTCGCCTCTTGCAGGTTGGTCATGCCGATCACGTCCATGCCCCACTGGCGGTAAAGATTCGATTCCGCGCGGGTGGAAAACTGCGGCCCCTCCATGCACAGATACGTCCCGCCATCTTTGCCGACGACCTTCGCTGTCTTACACGCCGCGACCACCGTCTTCGCAATCTCTCTACACACCGGATCGCTGAACCCAATATGCGCCACCACCCCGTCGCCAAAAAAAGTGTCAACGCGATGCCGCGTGCGGTCCACGAACTGGTCGGGAACCACGAAGTCCGTCGGCTTATGCTCCGCCTTCAACGACCCCACTGCGGAGATAGAAATGATCCGCTCCACCCCCAGCGATTTCATGCCATAAATGTTCGCGCGAAAGTTCAATTCGCTGGGCAGTAGACGGTGTCCCCGTCCATGCCGCGCCAGAAACGCTACCTTGCGCGCCTCCAGCGTACCCAACACAAACGCATCCGACGGAGACCCGAACGGCGTCTCCAACTTCTCCTCATGCACATCCGTGAATCCGGGCATGGAATACAACCCGCTGCCCCCGATAATTCCAATCTCCGCCTTTTGCAAATACCGCTCCCTTTACGTCTGAACGTAACAGTTCAAACGGAATGTTTACTATGTTTCGCGACTCCGTGACCTCGTGACTTGCTGAACTCGTGATTCTATCGCAACCACCGCCTCGGCCCGCGACCCTTGACCCATGGACCATCGCAACTCCGCGACTTGTTACTCCACCATCCCCGCATACTCCGGATGCCGCTGTATCCACTTCCGCGCAAACGGACACAGCGGCTTCACCTTCAATCCCTGCGCCTGCGCATGGTCAAATGCAGCCTTCACCAGCGCCCCTCCAACACCTCTGCCTTCTATCTCCCTGGGAACGCCAGTATGGGTCAGCATCATCGCTCCATGCGACATTCGATAGTCCAGCACCGCCAGACTGCCATCCTCAAGAATCTCGAATCGCTGCCGGTCTGCGTTGTGTACCGCTAAGAAATTTCCTTCAGAACTCATACTCGCTCAATGGATTCCATATAGTTTCATTGCATTCTCCCGCATGACCATGCGCGCCAGCTCCAGCGCCTTCGGACGCGTAATCTCCCCGTCGCGCATCATACCCGTCAACGCAATGGCCAGCGCCTCGCGCGTGGTCTCGCCCGCCACCCAACCCTGCTCCTCCCAATTATCAGGGCCGATGTCAGTGCCAAACATCGCCTTCTCGGGATACGCCTCCATCCACTGCCGCAATACCGCCGACAACGCGCGCGGCGGCAAAACTAGGTCTTGAAATGAAAAATCGGCATACACGTTCGGCTTGCTCATGAGATAAGAAATATTCTGCGGATTGGGAATTCCTCCATGCAGCAACACGAATGTCGTCTTCCGCAAGTCCGGATCGTTCAACGCAGAATCCAACCGCACCGGGTCTCCCCAGCCCAGATTGAAGTTGTACGTTCCGCCTCCGCCCGTATGGATATGCACCGTCAACCCCAATCGCCCGGCCTCCTTCGCCATGTAACGAAAGAGAAAATCCTGTAAGCGGGTATAGTCCGCCGGGTCAGGTGCTGCGCCGGCCACATACTTCGCATACACCTGCCGCGCATCATCGAGCGCGACCTTGCGCGTCTCCAGAGACCGCAAATACGCCATCTCAAATTTGATGCCAATCGCTCCCGCGCTCTTCTGCCGCTCCATCGTGGGAGTCACGACCTGGCTCAGATACTCATCCAGGGTCTTCGGCTGTTCGATTGCTAAATTCTTCAAATATCGGGTCAACAACGCATCTTCGCGCTTGAACAAGAACTCATCTACCGGCGACCGAGCCAGCAACTCAGAATTATTCAGCGGATACATAAACGCATCCTCATACGACACCCAGCGAAAGCGCGGTCCGGTCAGCCCCGGCCCCATGGCAATGCGGTTCGCCACCATTACGTCGGTGCCAATCTTGTCCAGCACCCACACCGGATAGCGCTCGCCCTGCTCCCGCATCGTCTGCTCTTTGATTGCCTGCAGCTCCTTCAAGTGCGCCGGAGAAA
>JBDTLH010000247.1:0-3052 GCA_039934875.1 Acidobacteriaceae bacterium
CGCCGCCCATTAGCCAAATATCCTTGCCTTCTTGGCTTTTCAAAGACCGCATCTATGGACGGGTTAGCTCTGACACGATTGTCACGCCGGGATGGTCTTGCGGCTGCAAATGCTTTGAGAAGACGAAGACAGCCTTCCCGCTAAGAGCCGCCCGCCCGAGCCTTTTAATCGCCGCCTCAAAGGTCTTCCTGCCCATCAGCAGGGTATCGAACTGTGCCCAGATTGCAGAGAAGTCAATCTCGGGATCGATTCTGATCCAATCCGCTTCTCCATTTGGACCTGCAATATAACCGTCCAGACTGACGGCCACCCCGTATTGGACCTTGCGCATAGGACGCACGCGACGTAGAGATTGGCAAGCGCCTCCATGTTAGCTGAGACGGCGCCCAGGTATCGAGAAGTCGGATTGTGGGAAGTTGAACGCAATTGCGTCGTTCTGCCAAAGGTCTGGCAAAATCGGAAGCGGCAATTCCGGTTTAGAGCTGAGGCGGCTTTTATACAGGTGTATATCGCTCTGCCGTTTGATTGGATCATCAGTGTGAGTGAGTAGATTACGCGTTCCTTCGCTCCGCGGGCCACAATTAGAGCGTAGGCAAGGGTGTTATAGCCCTTTTGGCGCGGGCGCTCCGGGTGGTGCCGTGATTTTTTAGCTTGAAGCTGCTCGCGAGGAACTGCATAGATGCTGTGCCGAGGCGGCACAGCATGACAGTCACCAAAGGTGCAGCCTCTATGGAAATGCTGTGCATACTTTTCCCGGTGTTGGGGCGTCGCTCCGGGACTTGGTGTCGTGTCGGGCTGGCAGCCGGCGAAGGAAAAATCGGCATGTTCTCTCTCCTCCGGCGCTAAAGCCGGGCGATGGGGGGCGGCATGTTCTCATCGGCGCTAAAGCGGGGGGATGGGGGCGGCAGGTTCTCCTCGGGCGAATAACGCGCGGGATGGGGGGCGGCAGGTTCTCCTCCGGCGCTCAAGCGGGGGGATGGGAGGCGGTATGTTCTCTCTCCTCCGGCGCTAAAGCGCGGAGACGAATTTGGATTCGTTTGGGGTAAGAAGGATTTGGTGAGAGGAGCAGTCGCGCAGTCGCGGAGCCACTCAGTCGTAAGTCGCGGTCAGCAGAGTTGAGCGCTGTTTATGCAGCTTGAGGATGACACTTCTCTTAAAATGCCAAGATCGCCGGCCGTGGCTTAGAGCCTAGAAAAACTTCGCCTCAAATTCGCCTCAAAGCGGTCCCAATGCAACAAATACCGTCATCCGCCCGCGCCCGTAGTTCATGCGACCCGCATTTGCTGATTGGCTGGGGGCGATCGGACAGCCGGCGGCTAGTAGGTTGCCAACTGCCGGACATAATTCTCATGATTGCGCAGGAGCTCAGTCATCGAATCGCCGCCGAATTTTTCCAGCGCATTGCGCGCGAGGGTGAGCGCGACCATCGCCTCCGCGACCACTCCCGCGGCGGGCACCACGCATACGTCGGAGCGCTCATAGGCCGCCTTCACCGCTTCGCGGGTGGCAAAATCCACTGACGCCAGCGGACGCCGCAGTGTAGAAATGGGTTTTAGATATCCGCGCACTACCACATCTTCTCCGTTGGTAACGCCGCCTTCGAGCCCGCCCGCATGGTTCTGCTCGCGCCGGAAGCGGGTATGGCGCTGCTGGTTCGAATCAGCGTCTGCTTCTTCGCTGGCGTAGTGGATCGCGTCGTGCACCCGCGATCCAAAATCTGTCGCCGAGGCCACGCCGCTGCCAATCTCCACGGCCTTCACCGCTTGCAAAGACATCACCGCCGCGGCGAGTTGCGCATCCAGGCGCTCATCCCAGTTGGCGTAGCTTCCCAGCCCCGGAGGCGCGCCAAAGACCCGCACCTCGAAGACCCCGCCCACGGAGTCTCCGGTGCGCAGCGCCCGATCTACTTCGGCTTTCATGCGCTGCTCCGCGTCGGCGTCGAGGACGCTGAGCAGAATCTCCGCTTTGGCGGCAAGGGCGCGCAACTCTTCGCGGGAGACGCGGGGAGGCTGGTAAATCGCTTTGCCCACAGCAATCACATGGCTGAAGACCTCGATGCCAATCGAGCGCAGCAGCAGCTTTGCCACCGCTCCCAGCGCCACCCGTGCGGCGGTCTCGCGAGCAGAGGCCCGCTCGAGGACGTAACGCGCCTCGGGCAGATTGTATTTAAGGGCGCCAGCCAAGTCGGCGTGTCCCGGACGGGGCGACGCCACGCGCTTATGCTTCTCCGGGTCGCCCGCCTCGACCGGCAGCGACTGCTCCCAGTTCTTCCAATCGCGGTTCGCGATCTCGATCGAAATCGGAGAGCCGATGGTCTTGCCGTGGCGCACTCCGGAGAGAAAGTGCGCCGTGTCGTGCTCGATGCGCATGCGTCCGCCGCGACCGTAGCCCTGCTGCCGGCGCCAGAGTTCACGCTCCACCATGGGGAAATCGATTTCCAGCCCCGCGGGAGCTCCGGAGAGCACCGCAATCAACGACTCTCCGTGGCTCTCTCCAGCGGTGCAAAAGCGCAGCATAATAGCAACGGTTAATTTTACATTGCAGCGCTGATTACAAAAATCATTTACTCTGCATCACAAGTAGTAAGCACAGCAGGTTACTCGCGCTTGATTCCTCTAAAGCAAAGTTCGCAAGGCCTCATCATCGATGTAATCGGCAAGCTGAAGCCGCATCTGGACGCGATTACGGGTAGCTGGAGGGAGAAGCTGTTATCGTTCGGCCTCGATAGCAGAACTCTGAATACGCTCGAACGGCTCACTCCGGCGGCAGGCGCGGACTTTATCATTGAACGCAATTTCTACAAATTTTTTGAGTCCCTGCACTACAACAGCGTGCGTCTGGCGAAGCTCTCGACCGACACACGCCTGGTGGCACGCTCCCTCGAACTGTATCAGGAACTTTGCGAGCCCTGGCTGTTGCAACTCTATGGGGAAGAGGGATTGACCAACGCGCAGGCAGCTCTGGAGATGGTCCGTTCAGCCACCTTCGTGGCGTTTTCAGGGGCCTATTTCGATACCAAGACCTTCGAAACCCAGGCGCTTCTGCGGGTGAT
>JBDTLH010000248.1:0-4750 GCA_039934875.1 Acidobacteriaceae bacterium
ATTGCAGCCCGGCGATGATGGCGCCGTTGGCGAAGCCGCGCTGTTCTTCGGGAGCGTAACGCGCCAGAATCTTTGAGCATGAGGGAAATACGACGGACTCGCCTATCCCAAGTATCAAACGCACCAATAGCAGGAGAGCGAATCCCCGCACCAGACCGGTCGCGGCGGTGGCCAGTGACCATATCAGGAACCCGGTCGCGACCACTACATTCACCTCATACCGGTCCACCAGCCAGCCCATGACGAACTGCAGGGCGGTGTAGGTCCAGAAGAATGCGGAGAACAGGATGCCAAGTTGCCACGGATCAAGATGCAATTCATCCTTGATTAAGGGCGCCGCGATCGAGAGGTTGCCCCGGTCAACATAGTTGATCAGCAGCAAGATGGTGAGCAGAGCGACCCAGGGTGCAATCGAGCCGGCGCCTCGCGATTTATCCGCAGTCCGTTCCATCCGACAAGTCCCCCGCGTCATTCTCCGGCGCTCATCGATCTGACCAAGTTGAAGGCCGAAGCGACTGGTTGGATTGACTTGCTCAGAGTTTACCGTGGGTCGGAGATTGTCAAGTAGCAAGCCCGTAAACACAGTTGCGATAGCCTAGACAAGGGTGACAGCACCCAGAGAAATTATGGTCAATTCAAATAATGCACCAGCGGCTGAAGCCGCCTTATTTCAAATGACTTATCCCCCGACTGAAGCGGGGGACCTACCCAAGCACTTTTCTATATAGAAGTTGCCGGTCGAGGCGGCACAACTCACTCTACCCTGCCGCACTCCAAACACGCAGGAGATTTCCAGCGCATGAGCGTGCATGAGAAGAAGCTATTTTCCAGGCGCCAGGTGGTCAGCGGCCTCGGAGCGGGACTCGCGACCGTAGCCGCCACCAGCATTCCAGGTCTGGCGCAGAACACCTGCTCGACTTCGACGGCGCAGCCGGTAGAAGACCCAACCACCAAATATCCTAGACCGCCTTTCAAGGAGCAGCCCCAGCCGTGGCCGGGTCTGGCCAGCAAGATGGATCCCCGTCCGGACCACGGAGAGACCAGTTACAAAGGATCGGGCCGCCTGCTCGACCGCAAAGCGCTCATCACGGATGGCGACTCCGGCATGGGCCGCGCAGCCGCCATCGCCTATGCCCGCGAAGGCGCGGATGTGGCCATCAATTACTTACCGGCGGAAGAGCCGGACGCCCGCGAGGTGATGGACCTGATTCGCAAGGCAGGACGCAAAGCCATCGCTATCCCCGGTGATCTTCGCGAGGAAGCATTTTGCAAGCGCCTGGTGGCCGAAGCTGTATCAGGATTGGGCGGCCTCGACATCATCGTCTCCAATGCCGGGCGGCAGCATTCGGTGGCCAGCATTCTCGACATCACGACGGAGCTTTTTGACTGGACCATGAAGACTAATATGTACGCGCCGTTCTGGATCATCCGCGCCGCGTTGCCGCACCTTGCTCCCGGCGCTGCCATCATCGCGACTACCTCAGAGCAGGCTTACGATCCCTCGGCCGATCTTTACGACTACGCACAGACCAAAGCCGCTACCATGAACTTCGTCAAGTCGCTCGCCAAGCAGTTCGGCCCCAAAGGAATTCGCATCAACGGTGTATCCCCAGGCCCGATCTGGACCCCGCTACAGATTAGCGGGGGCGCCCCGGTGGAAAGGTACACCAAATTTGGCGGAGATTACCCGCTCGGACGCCCTGGCCAACCTGCGGAACTAGCCTCCATTTTCGTGCAACTCGCCGCACAGGACGCCAGCTTCACTACCGGCAATATCTATGGAGCGGGCGGGGGAAAGGGCCAGCCGTAGGCAGGCACGTCGGTGGCGTGAAGGCCGAAACCGCTGTTTTCGCCAAACCGTAAATTCGCGGCTGCTCTTGCGTTTGGAACCGGAGACGCGAACCACCCTCTATCTATTGAATGCTGATGCTGCCAGAGCCGGTACTGACGTCGAGGGTCGGGCCGCCGCCGTTGACGGTGCCGCGCAGGGCGTGCCGCTCCATGCTCCCATTCACGCTGATGGGCAGATCGGAGTGGACGGAGCCTGACGAACTGCGGGCTTGCAAAGTAAACTTTGCATCGTGGGGAACTACGATACGGACTTCACCGGAGCCGGTGTGGATGCTCCAACTGCTGGCGACCGAACCTTCGGCGCGAACGTCGCCGCTGCCGGTAGAGGCGTCGAGCGGGCCCTTGGCACCTCGAATAGTGACTTCTCCCGAGCCGGTATGGGCGCGCACCGCACCGCTTCCAGTCAGTTCAATTTGCACGTCGCCACTGCCAGTCTGTGCCCGCGCAATGCCGGAGACGCCGGTGGCCTCAATCTCTCCGGAGCCGGTATTGGCGTCCAAGTCCGCGCCGATGTTGTGCAGGCGAAGAGACCCGGAGCCGGAGCGCGCATTGGTTGCGCCAGCGATATCGTCGATACGAACTTCTCCGGAGCCAGTAGTCGTGCGCAGCCGGGTCTCTTTGGGGACGACCACGTCATAGCTAATGCTGACGCCGTTACGCAGGCTCTCATCCTGAATTTTGCCGATGCGGATCCAACTTCCACTTTGCTCGATCGGAGGGTTCTTAACGATGCGATCGACCTTCTCCTGGGGATCTCCGCCGCTCGAAAAGAGTCCCCAGTTATTCGACGATTTGACGTGCCCCGTGATAATGACTTTGCTGTTGTCGCCGCTGCGCACCGTAATGTCGCCGGAGCCGCTGGTGATTTCAACATCCGATGCGCCGCTGACGGTCAGAGTGCGGTTGAAGGTGCCTTCGGCAGCGAGGGCGCACTGCGCGACGAGAAGGAGCAATCCTGCAACTGTGGCGCGGAAAACTGTCTTGTTCATAGTCACCTCTAATTTGTCATGCTGATGACATTCCAATGCAACGACTGAAACCTACTGCTGCAAGATGACCTGGTCGCCTTGCTTGACACCGCTGAGCACTTCAGTCTTTGATCCGTTGGATATGCCGACCGTTATTGGTACCTTGCGGAAGCCATCTTTCTGCGAGGCATCGGCCAATTGAACCGATGCTTTCTTGTCCTTGTCATACATAATCGCGCCCTCGGGAATCGTCAAGACGTTCTTGTGCTCGTCGAGAATGATCTCGGCGTTGGCGGTCATCTCGGCTTTGAGTTCACCGGAGTGATTGTCGATGGAGGCGCGGACCTCGAAGGTGGTTACATTATCTTTTTCAACGCCCATGGGAGAGATTTTGGTGACCTTGCCATTGAACGTCTTGTCCTTGAAGCTTTCCACCTTGATGCGCGCCGGCTGGCCGAGATAGACCCTGGCGATGTCGCTCTCGTCCACCTTGCCCTTGACGTAAACCTGGTCCATGTCGCCGATGGTCATCACCAGGGTGGCGGAGGAGCCGAGCACGAGGATGGAGCTGACCGCGTCGCCGACTTCGACGTCGCGGGAGAGGATGACTCCATCAATGGGGGCGGTGATGGTGGTGTAGCTCAATTGTTCTTCAAGCTGCGCCAGAGTCGCTCGGGCTTTGGCGGTATCAGCGTTGGCCTGCTTTGCCTTGGCTTGCAGAACGGCAACCATGGCATGGGCGGAGTCGCGCTTATTGACCGCGGTGATATAGGCGCGCTGCGCGTCATCGAGTTGTTGCTGGGAGACGACGCCATCCTTTGCCATTTGTTGCGCGCGTTCGTAAGCATGCTTCAGAGTGGGGATATCCACCCCCTCGGCGTCGTATTTGGCGCGTTCGATATCGGCTTCGCTGCTGCCGGCGGCGGCTTCATTCGACTGCAACTGCGCGCGCGCCTGGTTGACCTCCGCCTGAATTTCTTCCTGGTCAAGTTGGGCGAGGACCTGGCCCTTCTTTACGCTTTGGCCGTATTCCACATAGAGCTTGGTGACGATGCCGCTGGCTTTGGACTTGATTTCGACTTTCGTGATGGGTTCGATTTTGCCGGTGGCGACTACGCTCTTGGCGATGTCGGTGGGCTTGACCGGATCAGAGAGTTTCGCCGGATCGATCTTGGCGCTGCCGGATTTGGCGTAGAGCACACCGGCTCCTATCAAAGCTATAAGCACCACGGGAATGGCGAGCCAAATCCATCTTCTGCTCTTCTTGTTTTTTGCCACTTGTTGTCTGCCTTCTGCCCAAAGCCGGGCTTACGATTCATTACACAGTTCTATACGGGAATGGAATGCTGAAAGTTCCGCGGTGTTTCGTTCAAATAGACGGTGTGAGGGAGGGGAGGTGAGCGGCGGGCGTTTACAATCCGGACATGTCATTAGAGCGAGAGCGGGAAGCGGACGAGCGTGCGAAGAGAATTAAGGTCATCCTTTTTGATGTGGATGGGGTGCTCACGGACGGCACCATTTGGCTGCAACCGAAACCGGACGCATCCGCGGATTTGCGGCTGTCGCATGAAGTGGGTTCGGCGCTTCCGGCCAGCGACAAGGTTGAGGCCAAAGGGTTCCATGCGCATGACGGGATCGGCGTTTCATTGGCAAAGCTTGCAGGTCTGAAGGTGGGCTTCATCACCAAGCGAAGCAGCGAGACGGTGGCGATGCGCGCGCGCGACCTGCGGCTCGATTTTTGCTATCAGGGGCAGTCGAACAAAGTGTTGGCACTGGAAGCGATCTGCCGCGAGGCGGGGGTGGATGCATCGGAGGTCTGCTACGTCGGCGATGACATTGTCGATTTGCCGGTGCTGCGGCGGGTGGGATTGGCCGTCTCAGTGCCGAATGGGCGGCAGATAATGAAGGATGAAGTCCACTATGTTACCGAG
>JBDTLH010000249.1:0-15408 GCA_039934875.1 Acidobacteriaceae bacterium
GCTCCCGCGCCTTGCGGACGACGTCTTCGACGTTGGGCATAAATGCTTTTTCGAGCGGCGGGGAGAAGGGCACTGGAGTGTCAATGGAAGCGATGCGCGTGATGGGCGCGTCGAGGTAGTCGAAGCAGTTCTCGTTGATGATGGCCGCGATCTCGCCGGCGATGCCTCCGGTCTTGGTGTCTTCGTGAAGGCAGATCACGTGGTTGGTTTTCTTGACTGTATCGGTGATGGCTTCGATGTCGAGGGGAGAGAGTGTACGTAGGTCGAGGATTTCGAGTTCGATGCCTTCCTTGGCGAGGATGTCGGCGGCTTCCTGGGCGACATAGACCATGGCGGCGTAGGTGATCACGCTGACTGCTTTCTTCGCGCCCTGGGGAGCGGTGCGGTAGAGGCGTGCCTTGCCGATCTCGACGATGTAGTCTTCCTGGGGCAGCTCTTCTTTAATGCGGCGGTAAAGGAACTTGTGTTCGAAGAAGAGGACGGGATTATTGTCGCGCACCGCGGCTTTGATCAATCCCTTGGCGTCGTAAGCGGTTGCCGGGCAGACCACTTTCAGGCCGGGGGTATGGACGTAATACATCTCGGGGTTTTGCGAGTGGAAGGGACCGCCGTGCACGCCGCCGCCGGAGGGGCCGCGCAGTACGAGGGGCGCCGGAGCACCCCAACGGTAATTCGCCTTCGCTAATACATTGACGATCTGGGAGTGCGCGGAGGAGATGAAATCCATGAACTGGAATTCGCCGACGGGACGCAATCCGGTGAGCGATGCACCGAAGCAGGCGCTGGCGATAGCCATCTCGGAGATGGGAGTATCGACAACGCGCTCGGGCCCGAAGGCGTGGACAAAACCCTCAGTGACCTTGAAGGCGCCGCCGTAAACGCCGACATCTTCGCCGATGCAGAAGACGCGGGGATCGCGCACCATCTCTTCATAGAGTCCTTGACGAATTGCTTCTAGATATGTGACTGGAGGCATAAGTTAGTTGGCAGTTGGTAGTTGCTAGTTGTTAGTAAGAGCCGGGGGATCACTTGTAGTGCGTGTTGGCTTCCGACTCTCTATCGATGGCGGCACGGTTGATCTCGCGTACCTTCGGCTGTCCATATTTCAGGGGGATTTCCACGGAGTTATCGAGATACACGCCTTCCCGCACGCCGGCTGGGTCAGGGAAGGGAGATGCTTCGGCAATCGCGCGGTCATCGTCGAGTTGTTTATCGACTTGCGCGATGAGCTGCTGGTTCTGCTCCTGGGTGAGCCATCCCTTGTCGAGCAAATACTTTTCCATGCGCAGAATGCAGTCGCGACGACGCCAATATTCGTACATAGGTTTGGGAACATAGGTTGCGGCGTCATGGATGGCGTGGCCCTTCATGCGCATCATCTTGGCTTCGATCAAGGTCGCGCCTTCTCCTCGATAGGCACGCTGCACCGCTTCGTAGGTGACGTCGTAAACCTGATGAGCGTCGGTGCCGTCGATGATGACTCCGGGAACGCCGTATCCGATGGAGCGATCCGCGAGGTCCTGGCAGGCGAATTGCAAATTGACGGGGGTGGAATATGCCCAGAGGTTGTGCTCCACCATGAGGATGACGCCGAGTTTTTGCACGGCGGCGAAGTTGAAGCCTTCGTAGGTGGGACCGGTGGATTGTCCGCCGTCGCCGATGTAGGTAAGGCAAGCGATGTTTTTGCCCTGAATGCGCGCGCCCAATGCGATGCCGGTCATGATGGAGACCGAATCGCCGAGGTGGCTTACTGGCGCGACCACATTCAATTCCTTGGGATCGCCATAGTGAGAGCCGGATTCGCGTCCGCCTGAAGGCGAACCAGCCTTCGCCATGTATTGCATGAAGGTGTCGCGCGGCTTGAAGCCTTTGACCAGCATTGAACCCTGGTTGCGAATCATTGGCCCCAGCCAGTCGTCTTTGCCGAGTGCATATGCGGAGGCGCAGGAGCACGCCTCCTGACCGAGGCCGAAGTAAACGCCGCCGATGACTTTGCTTTGTTTGTAGAGTTTCTCGAGGGTCTCTTCCATCTTGCGGTTGAGCAGCATCCAGCGATAGATCTCGATCGACTGCTCGGGTTTGAGATATTTGGAGTCGCGGAGGGGAGGCGCGGGAGCATCGAGGTCGCCCTCAACGACATACTTGAATTCGCCATCCTCCACCACTTCACGCGCGGTGAAGTCCAAAACTTCCAGGCGGAAATCGGGGATTCCATGGGAGTTGTGCCGCATAGCGCCATCGGTGGGGAAGGCAGTGCGTGGTGCGCCGTGCACATCGACTTGCGCATCGGCACCGGTATAGAAGCCGTTCGAGGAGGCGTTTCCGTTTTGCGCGGCGATGGCTTGTTTCTTTTCGGGTCTGGTCTCTGTTTTCTTCATCTTGGATCCGGTAATTGGTCCGGTAACTAGCTGAGGAGGAACCGGAATGTCGAACTACATATTCTACGGTATAAACCGCAAACCCTGAAATCCTCTCCTTCAAAGCAATCAGCAGAGCATCAGCGTAATCGTTATTACGCCAGATGGGTATCATCTCCGTGCAAGAGCCGGAGCTCTTCGGGAGGAGCCGAAGGAATATCGTCCGGGTCGGATTCCGGTTGCGCTGCGGAGCGGAGCAGCACGTCGAGCGACTCGCACCATAGCACCTGCTGATGAAAGACGCGCCCGAAATTGGTTGAAACCATGTTGGCTGCGTCTCCCAAAGAGGGCATGGGACGCGCGGAGAGGTCTATCTCCTGGGCAATCGAGGTGACGGGCTTGTTCGAGATGCCGCAGGGAACGATTAATTTGAAGGATTCGAGGTCGGTTGAGACATTGAGCGCGAAACCGTGGCTGGTGACGGCGCGCGAGATGTGTACGCCGATGGCGGCGATCTTCGCCGGAACGGAACTTTGCGCCCACACACCGGTGAGCGGAGGAATTCGCTGACACAAGATGCCAAGATCACCGCAGGTACGAATCAAGACCTCTTCGATGCGACGGACATATTCGATTGCGCCAATATGCAATCCGCGCAAGTCGAAGATGGGATAGCCGACCAGTTGTCCAGGGCCGTGGAAGGTCACGTCTCCGCCGCGATTGGTCTCGAAGACTTGAATGCCGCGCGCGGCGAGGGTATCGCGCGAAACTAGCAGGTTGGATTCACTCGCGTTGCGCCCCAGCGTTATGACCGGCGGATGTTCCAGCAGGACGAGCGCATCGCCGATGCGCTTCTGCTTACGCAACTCAACCAAGGTCGCCTGAAGTTCGAGGGCGGTTTGGTAGTCGGTGAGTCCGAGTTGGAGGAGGTGGATCATTGGTTGAAAAGCACGATTTGCCTGATTACAACAGTTGCTTGAATTGTTCGATCGTTAATCCGGCATCTCTGACAATACCGCCCATCGTGTAAGCATTCACCGGATTGTGCCTCGGAACGGTCAAGAAGCGCACTCCATCGGACATGATGAGATGTTTGCCTTGCCGAACCACACGGAAGCCCGCCTTCTCCAGAGCATGCATCGCAGCCAAATGATGAACGCCCGGCAGTTTCGGCACTACACTGCCACTTCGATCTCGCGCAGTTCGCCGGATGGGAGTGTCGCTTTGACTGCTTCCAGGTATTCCTGAATCGCGATCTTAATGTTGGCGAGCGCCTCCGCTTCAGAATTGCCTTGCGACCAGCACCCGGGCAGCCCTGGACATGACACGCTAAAACCTTCTTCGGACTCATGGATCTGAATCATGTATCTCATGCTCACTCCTATTTCCCTATGCCGTCACCGCCGCCCGCTGTCTCCGCTCGGCATAGAGCGGAAACTGTTCCGCCATCTCGCGCACTTCATTCCGGATGCGGCGCAGAACTTCTATATTGTTTCTATTCTCCAGAGCTTCGGCGATCCAGCGCGCGATCTGTTTCATCTCGCCCACTCCCATGCCGCGCGTGGTTAGCGCCGGAGTGCCCAAGCGGATGCCGCTCGGCTTCATCGGCGGATTCGTGTCAAATGGAATGGCATTTTTGTTTACCGTGATTCCCGCCTCGCCCAGAGCCTTCTCCGCCTCGCTGCCCAGCATTCCCTTGGCGAAGACATCCATCAACATCAGGTGGGTGTCGGTGCCGCCGGAGACAATGCGGAAGCCCTCCTCCTGCAAGGACGCCGCGAGCTGCTTCGCGTTGTCAACGATCTGCCGCGCGTAGATTTTGAAGTCGGGCGCGAGCGCTTCTTTGAAGGCGACCGCTTTGGCCGCGATAATATGCACCAGCGGACCGCCCTGCTGACCGGGAAATACATTCTTGTCCACCGCCGCGGCGAGGTCTTGATTGCACAGAATCAGTCCGGCGCGCGGGCCGCGTAACGTCTTGTGGGTGGTGGAGGTAGTAATGTGCGCGTGTGGCACTGGAGAAGGATGCACGCCACCCGCGACCAGCCCCGCGATATGCGCCATATCCACGACGAAGTAGGCGCCCACGCTATCGGCGATTTCACGCATTTTTAGGAAATCAAAAAAACGCGGATACGCGCTGCCTCCACCGATCAACATCTTCGGCTGCTCGCGCTTGGCGATCTCGGCGAGCAAGTCGTAATCAATGGTCTCCGTCTCTTTGCTGACCTGATAGCTTGCTACCTTATATAGCTTGCCGGAAAAGTTCAGTTTGTGGCCGTGGGTCAGATGTCCGCCATGGGCGAGGTCGAGGCCTAGAATCTTATCTCCGGGTTGCAAGATCGCCGAATATGCCGCGGCATTGGCCTGCGAACCAGAATGGGGCTGCACGTTGGCGTGTTGGGCACCGAACAATTGCTTCACCCGCTCGCGGGCCAAATCCTCCACCTGGTCGGCAAACTCGCATCCGCCGTAATAGCGTTTGCCGGGATAGCCTTCGGCATATTTATTAGTGAAAACCGACCCCGCAGCCTCTAAAACCGCTTCACTCACGAAGTTTTCAGAGGCTATCAGCTCCAAGCCTTCGTGCTGCCGCTCCGCCTCCAGCTCGGTCAAACGCGCGATCTCAGGATCTGCAACGGAGAGCGGCTCCGTCATAGATATGTTTCGGTATTGAGGTCCCATGGCATCCTCTCGCTTGCAGCATCCATTCTAGTAGAGGCGAAAGGGGTAAGTCTCTAAGCAGCTTTTCGGATAGTCACTAAATCTTTCAGCCCGCGGTAGGTACGCAGGGGCACGACCATGCGGTCCAGGAGTTCCAGCTTCGTGGTGTATGGGCGGTTCTCTATAACGCGTTCCGCCAGCAAGTTATTCATACCGCGCAAGCGCCTCAATTCATCTTCTGACGCCATGTTTAAATCAACGGGCGCGCGCCTGTTGCCGCGCAGCCGACCCAGGTTCTCCGGCTTGCAACTTGGCTTTGCGATCTCCCCGACCCAGTCGAAGACCCAGCGTTGCACATTTCCGAATCCGTGGTTGGCAAAAACCAAATAAGCGATCGCAGCCCCGGCGAATATTGCAGCCTTGTTCATAACAGCTCCTGATTATCTACTTGATTGGATGCGTGGCAACAATTTGCGCCGTGCTGCCAACCCTCAATTCGCAAGCAGCGGACGAGAGTTATGCCTGATGCAGCGCGCTGCGCAGAAAACTGCAAAGATGCCAGCCATCAATGAATTTGTACGGAGCCTCTCCCGTCGTATAGTGCCCGCAAGGCAGCACCCGTAGCCTGAAGTCGAGCGCCCGATTGCGGAACTCGTCGATGACCTGCTGCGAGAGCTCCGGCAAAAAGGTCAGGTCGTAACGCCCATAGACCACTAACGCCTTTCGCTGCCGAGTGACGAATTTGTCCATGAAGGGCATTGGACTGACGCCGAGCCACATCTCGCGCAAGCGTTCCAGGGTCAACTTGTCTTCGAGCGCGGCCCGGATATGCCGCGTACTCTGCCCCGTCCACACCACATCGGCAACGTAGGTGCTCGCGTGATTGAACGCACACACCGTAATGCGCGGATCATGCGCCGCAGCAATAAACGCATAGCAGGACCCCAGACTGGTGCCCAAAATCCCGAATTTTTCATAGCCTTGCTGTTGCAGCCAATCCACGCAACTGCGGATGTCCACGATCGCCTGGCGGCATGCGTCCATGGTGCGGCCCAGGTTCGCTGAAACCGCGTAGTCGCTGCGCTTCAGCTCCGCCGGACGGCGAATGTCGTGATAGGGCTTGGATAAGCGAAGCGCGGAGATGCCGAAGCGATTCAGTATCCTGCACAGGGCATTGTGGCTGAAGGCATCGGCGTTCCACTGCGGCATCACAATCACCGCCGCCTTTTGCCGTCCCCTGGCGGCGAACCAGCGTGCATTGACTAGATTATTTTCCGGAAAAGGGGTGTGGACCGGCGAAGTGAAGCGCAGGAAATCCGCCTTCGCCAGCTTGCCGTTGCGCGCCATGCGGCGCAGACGCGCGACCTGCTTGCCCTGGCGATCATTGGTGGGGAAGAGCTCGGGGAAGCGCTGCTCAATGCGATAGTCCGTAGGCGTTGTATAGCTATAAAAATAGTCGGAGTCGGAGACAATAGCGCGATTCAGATCCCGCAAATAGCTTTCGCTGCGCGCAGCACTATATTGCGCAAAACCCTCCGTGAGCAGCGGCTTGTCTCTGACCGGCCAATCGCGCGACCATTCCAGGCCAAACTCCAGCGGACGCACGATGCGATTGGTATCACGAGTGGTGAGCCGGTGCTCCCACGAGTACATCCACTTGGAATAAAGCTTGCGCATCGTTTATTGGATGTCAGCAAAAGCAGAGAGGGTGCTATGGATACACCCGCGGCACCCGTATTCCGATGTTGCACAGAATCTCGTAGGGAATTGTCCTGCAAAGCTCCGCATGCTCCCAGGCATCAATCGTTCTTCCGCCCTGCTCGCCGATGATCACCACCTCGTCGCCGATCTCAGCTCCGGCAACGTCGGTTACATCAATCAGCGTCATGTCCATGGAGATGTTTCCGATGATCGGAGCAAACTGTCCGCGCACGATCACCCTGCCGCGGGACGAGAGCAGCCGGTTCAAACCATCCCCATATCCCACTGGAAGGGAGGCGATCCGCGTGGTCCGGGTAGTCGTGTAGGCGCCAGAATATCCGATGCCCACACTCGGAGGGGCCTCGCGCTGCGAGATCACTCGCGTCTTCCACGCGAGCACCGGAGCATTTTCCCAAGGCGCAATGCCCTGCGCTTTGTTTTCGAGCGGGAGGCAATATCCATAAAGCGCGATGCCGCAGCGGACCATCTCTCTTGCTCCCGGCATCGCAAATCGAGCGTCGCCCAGGATGTGCGCCCGCGCGATCGCGGCGCTCGAATTCGCCATGTGCACATACTTCAGCGCGACGCCGCTCTCCCGCAACTTCTGGATCACCGAAGCAAAGCGCTCCTCCTGCCGCGACGCGGCGCCCTCGCCCATCCGCTCCCCAGCCGCATAGTGCTGCGATAGACCTTCGAGCGCAAGATTCCCGGCGGTCCGCACCCTGTTCAGAAACTCCACTGCATGAGCCGCCGGAACTCCCTGCCGAGACATTCCGGTATCGATCTCGACATGCACCGGATACTCTCGCGCTTTGGGCGTTGCGCGAGACAAATAGCCGATCTGCTCCTCTTCCCAGATGCTCGGAGTCAGCTCGTGTTCCACTACGGCTTTAGCCTGCTCGCGATAGAAGCCCCCGAGCAAGAGGATGGGCTGCACGACTCCCGCGGCGCGCAGCGCAATTCCCTCCTCAGGGCTGCTTACGGCGAACCACCGCGCTCCCGCCGCCAGGAGCGCACGCGCGCAGTCCACGGCCCCGTGGCCGTAGGCGCCGCACTTCACCACCGCGCAGACCTCCACCTGCTCTCCCACTCTGGCCTGAATGTTAAGAAAGTTGCGCTTAAGTTTGCTTAAAGCTATCTCCGCCCATGTCGGCCGCTGGGTTTCAATCATCACCGCGCCGCCACCCGGTAAATTTCCAGCCTCTGCGCCGGATAACTGCCCACGTGGTAGGAGGCCCTCGCGCCCAATTCACCCATCAATTTGGCCTCGTACTTTCGCGGGACCACGACATAGTGCAGCCCCGCCGGCGCGTCTCCGCGATCGTAGCTGGCGATCTCGTGGTCGCGATAAAACGCGAGACCGTACTCTACGTCGCGGCGCACACCTTCGACCGCGACCGGAGCGTTTTCCAGGTCAATTTGCCTGATCTGCTCCGCCAGCCTTCGGGCAGAATAAGCGCGGTCCAACGTCGCCGCCGCCGGGCCCTCTAGAAACGCCAACACCAGCAACAGGGGCGCCAGCGTAGCTACGCGAAGGAAGCCCGTTCCCCGCCGCGACACCATCACGAAAATGAAGGTCAGCGCCAGCGCCGCCGGGATCCCCGCGTATGCCTTCGCGGCGAGTGGAGGCGCCGACTTTTGAGCCGCCAGATAGGGCAACAGCAATGCCACTCCCACCAATGCTGCACAAAGTAGCGCGTGGAGCGCCAATACGGGTTTGGGGAGGGGCCGCCTGCGCAGCCGCGCGAGATAATCCCCGGTCAAAATCGTGACTGCGGGAATCGCGGGCAGAATGTATCCGGGCAGCTTAGATTTTGAGATGGTGAAGAAGAGCACAGGCAGCAGAGCCCAGATCACGAGAAACTCGGGAAACGCATCTCCCATGAGTTCACTGCTGGTCTGGCGGTCGGAATCCCGCCACTGCCGCACCGCATCGCGCAGCGCCTCCCACATGGCCGGGAGGGCGATAAACGTCCAAGGCAGCAGCGCCACTGCCAGCACCGGAAGGTAATACCAAAGAGGCTGGACGTGCTGATACTTGTCGGTGCCAAAACGCTCTAAATTGTGCTCCAGCAAAAATACTCGAAAGAACTGCGGATTTCGTTGTTGCACCGCGATATACCAGGGCGCCGCGATTGCGATGAAGAGGGCAATCCCAGGCCACCATATGCTCCTGAGCCAATACCAGGGTTCACGGCGCAGCGCGCAGAAGAGGATGATGATGATCGCCGCCAGCCCCGGGGCCACTGGTCCCTTGGCCAGGGTGCCCAGCGCCATGAAGAAATAAAAATCGAAGAGCCAGAGTTTCTTGCCGGTCTCGAACCAGGCGTACCAGCCCAGCATCCCCATCACGAAGGGGGCCGCCAGTTGCATGTCGGTCGAGGCCCCATGGGAGAAGCCGATTACCGCCGCGCAGGATGCGGTAATCAAGGCGGCATCGAGCTGCGCCCCATGGCGGAAGCGTCGCATATGAAAGTAGATGAGCGCCACCATCCAGAAGGCGAACGAGGCCGACGGCATCCGCGCCACCCAATCGTGCACGCCGAAGGTGCGGTAAGAAGCCATGGCGCGCCAATAGTAAAGCGCCGGCTTTTCCAGCCACACGTGGCCATAGAGGGTCGGAGTAATCCAGTCATGGCGCGCCAGCATCTCGCGCGCCACCTGCGCATAGCGCGGCTCGTCGGCGCCCGCCAGGCCGATGCTGCCCAGCCCATGAAAAAACAGGAACCCGGCGACCGCGGCAACCGCCAACGCCTCCAGCAGCAGGGGCCGCCAGACCACGCCCTCAAAGTACCGTTCCGTCATCGCCTCAAGCCATTGCCGCTCACGCAAGCGAGATCGCCTGAAATGGGAGGTAAGAATGCATTTGTGCCTTGATTGTATCCGCTGCCGCTTCGGCGGACGCACGGTGGAGCCAAGGCGGCCCGGGCTGCTGCCGCAAAAGGAGAAATGGAAGGACGGCCGATCCCGCTATTCCTGCGAAAGTTGCCATCCGTTCTGCGTCTGTAGCAGCGTGGCAGTCGCCGCCTGAGGGCCTTGGAGGGCGGCTTGCACGTTCGGGAATGCGGTCTTCATCTCCGCCGACTTGGCCCAATCGGGCACGCCCGCGAGATCATAGTGATAGTTCACGGTGGCGCTGTTCGCGCCATTCTGATTGGACACCGTTGTAGAAGAATCAATCGCCGTCACCTCGCGATGTCCGAAGCAGAAGTTGCCATAACCCGGCTGCGACTGGTCAGGCGTCCACGCGGTGCGGCCTTTGTCGGAGACATCGTAGTCGGTCACCTGCTTGGACCCAATCAGAAAGCGCTTCTTCTCCTCCGCCTTCCGATTCAGCAACCCGGCGTCGGTCAGCGCATCAAAGCCCTTGGTCTGGGTGTCGTTCGACGCATCCGCCTGCGCCGGAAATTTGACCGGGCTCGTCCACACGCAATCCGGATGCGCGCTGTAGTAGTCGTTGATGGCGGTCTTGAAGCCCGAAGTATCGGGCCCTTTCTTGGCGGTACATCCCGCAGCCAGCAGGATTACGGCAGATAAAGCAGCATTCAACTTGAAATTGGAAAGGAGCATGTATGACCTCATGCGGGTTGGATGCACAAATCCGCGCAGCAAAGTGCTCCTCCGCGCTGGGGCTGTCAATGCTGCGAGATGGTGCGCGGGGGCGCCTGTAAAAGCCTATCCAGCACCTGCTCCTTCGCCACTTCGAGCGGCCCATCCAGCGCCAGCCCGGCCGCGCACTCATGGCCGCCGCCACCGAACTGCTCGGCGACGCCGGCCACGTTGATCGCGCCCTTGCTGCGCAGGCTCACCCGGAAGCGGCCGTCGGGCAGCTCGCGAAAGAACGCCGCCAGCTCCACTCCGGCGATGCCGAGCGCGAAATTGACCAGCCCCTCGCAATCTTCTTCCAGCGCACCCGCCGCCAGCATATTCGCATGGGTGACATGCATCCACGCCAGCGCGCCATCGCGATGGAGGTTGCAGAAGGCAGATCCCATGAGCCGCACCTTCGAGGCGGGCCTGGCAAAATAAATGTTTTGCGCGATCCTCACCGGGTCCGCCCCGCGGCGCACGAGCTCTTCCGCCAAGGCAAAGGTGCGGTGGTTGGTGCCCTCAAAGCAGAAGCTCCCGGTATCGGTCAGTACCGCCGCATAGAGGCAGGTCGCCATCTCGGAGTTGACGGTGACTCCCGCCGCTGCCGCCAGCTCAAATACCATCTGCGCCACCGCGCTGGCGGTCGGATCAATCCAGTTGATGTGCCCGAATTCGCGCGTGCTGCGATGATGGTCGATGTTGATGAGAATGGGAATGCCGGAGCCGGTTTTTTCTATGCCATCGATCTGAGTGCGCTGGACATTGTCGCACTCCAGAATTATCGCCGCGTCATAGGAGCGCTCGACCCATGTCCCAGGGATGATCTCGCCCGCGTGGGGCAGCGATTTATAGATCAGCGGCACCGGGTCGGCCAGCATGGGGTCCGCCTGCTTGCCCATGGCGCGCAGCAACAGCGTACAGGCAATCACCGATCCCACCGCATCTCCGTCCGGGCGGGCATGTGAGGTCACCAGAAATCGCTGGTTCTCCCTTATTGTCCGTAATATCTGTGCGACTGCTCCGTTCACCGATTGCCCTTTATATTTCGTTTGGTATCAGCAGTGTCGGCTGGGGTTGCAGCGGCTCCCGGCTTGCGCTTGCGTTGCTCCACCCGGCCCAGCAGCTCGCCAATGCGACCACCCACCGCGTTGGTGCGGTCGATCGCGAAAAACAGCTCCGGACAGTGCCGCACTCCCAAACGCGAGGTCAGCTCGCTGCGAATATATCCTTTTGCCGCGTTCAACCCCGTCAGTGTCTGCTCCATATCCTCTTCGGCTGCGCCCTCGATCTGCACATAGACGCGCGCCGATTTTCCGCCCGGATTCATAACCACCTCGCCGACGGTCGCCAGCCCAATGCGGGGGTCGGCCAGCTCCCCTTCGAGGATCGCTCCGATCTCATCGCGCAAGGCCTCGGCGCGACGCTCCATTCCATGTTGCCTTCCCCGGTTCTCTGGCATCTCGCCTCACGAATAAAACCGTTTAGTGTACCAGAGTGGGCATTTCCGATTCCGGGCCCGCGCAGGTCATGTGAATAGCAGCGGCTTAATTGCGGTGAGGACATCTGAGTGCATTTGCTCGATACTTCCCGAGGCATCGATGCGTATGACGCGGGCAGGGTCACGAGCGGCAATGGCGGCGTATCCCCGTGCGACCCGCAGCTGGAAGACCTCGCCCTCGGATTCAAAGCGCGACTCATCGCTTCCTGATGCATGTTTATTGCGTTCCTGCGCGCGGGCGAGGGGGTGAGCAGTCGCATTATCGGGAGACATGAGCAGCAGGGTAAGGTTGGGTTGCAGGTTTTCGCAGAGGTAGTGATGCAGGGCGAGGACAATCTCAGGGCCGAGGCCGCGTCCGTAACCCTGGTATGCCTCGGAGGAGTCAGTAAAGCGATCGCACAGGACGATCTTACCGGCGCTCAGCGCGGGGAGGATGAGCTCCGCGATATGCTGCGCGCGCGCGGCGAACATGAGTGCCAGCTCGGCGCGAGGCGAAAGATTGCTAGCGCCGGAATCGAGCAGGATGCGACGCACCGCCTCTCCGCTGGGCGTTCCACCGGGTTCGCGGGTGGTGATGGAGGCGTGGCCGTTGGCCGTGAGCCAGGCATGGAGCCGCTCGATCTGAGTGGTTTTTCCGGTCCCGTCCGGACCCTCGAAGGTGATGAATAAACCGCGTGCCATGGAGAACAGTTTAGAGTGGAGCAGTTGCTAGTTGCTAATTGTTAATTGTTAGCAGTCAGAGGTCAGACGGCAGAGGTCAGGTGACAGAAATCAGGTCAGAAATCAGAGGCGATGGCTAGAGTCGAGTGCGGTGGTGCGGGGAAAGTCAGGGTGCTGGTTTTCCTGGACCACTATCTCCCGGGGTTTCGCTTTGGCGGGATTGCGACGGCGGTGGCTGCGATGGTGGAACGGCTGGGCGATCAGCTGGAGTTTTTTATTGTAACCGCCCCGCGGGATGAACATTCGCGGGAGACTTATCCAGGCATTAAGGTGGACGGCTGGAACGACATCGGCAAAGCGCAGGTCTTTTATACCGATCATCGTTCGGCACCGCAGCTTCGCCGGACATTCAGGGACGTGCAGCCGGATGTGGTGTATCTGAATTCATTCTGGTCGCCGTGGACCATACGCGTGCTTTTGCTCCGAAAAATGGGAATGTTGCCGCCGGTGCCTGTGGTGTTGGCGCCCCGCGGTACGTTCCACCCGGAGGCGCTACGCATCAAGCCAGGGAAGAAGCGAGGGTATCGCGCTTTTTCGGACCTGCTGCGGCTTAGCAACAATGTATTGTGGCACGCGGCCAGTGAACCCGAGCGGCGGGATATCGAGCGCTGTCAGGGTGCCTGGGCAAAGACCGTCGTCGCTCCCGACCTGAGCGGCGGCGTTGCAGCCGAAGATTTCCGGTCGCGCAAGATTGCGGGCAGATTGCGAGCGGTGGCGATCTCGCGGCTGGCCCCCATGAAAAATTTCGAGTTTTTGATTGCAGCCTTGCGGGACGTCGAGGGGGAAGTAGAACTCGACTTGTACGGTCCGATTGACGAGCTGCCTTATTGGCACTTGTTGCAGCGCGAGATCGAGCGACTGCCCACGAACGTTCATGTCCGCTATGCCGGGCTGGTTGCGAGGTCGGAGGTGACGGCGAAGTTGCAGGAGTACGACTTCCATATACTGCCTAGCCGGGGAGAGAATTTTGGTTATTCCATCGTCGAGGCACTGGGCGCCGGCGTGCCGGTGCTGATCTCGGACCAGACCCCGTGGCACGGACTGGATGCGGCGGGCGCGGGCTTCGATTTGCCGTTGGTGAGAGAGCAGTGGACAGGTTATTTGCAGCGGATGGTAGGGATGGAAGGAGCAGAGCACGAGGAGTTTCGCCGGGGAGCGATCGCGTTTTACCAAAGCGAGGTGATGAAGGCGGAGAACGCTGCGGCGACGGTTGAGATGTTTCAGAGAGCAATCGCGCACCAATGGTAGGAGGGTGGATGCATTTGCATCTCGCGTGGTAATCTGCTTCACAATTCTTATGCCAAACGCAATTGATCGCCGTACGTTCCTTGCCGCGGGGGCGAAGGCCGCCGCGGCGTGTGCTGCCTCGACGTTTTTTGTACGGGAGTTGAGGGCGGTTGCGCCGGAGCTTGGGGCGGCGCAGGCGGTTGCGAGTGGTGCGGCACAGACTGCGCTGGATGCGTTTGTTGAGCGCTATATGCGGGCGATGGCGGCTCCGGGCATGATGCTGGCGATGGTAAGCAAGCAGGGGCCGGTGCGCATTGCGGCGTATGGGTTCGCGGACATCGATCGCAAAGAGGCGCTGAACACGCAGCAGCTCTTTCAGATCGGGTCGTGTTCCAAATCATTCGTAGCTCTAATGCTGTTGCAGCTAAAAGAAGAGGGCAAGCTCGATTTCCAACGGGAGATCAAATCCTATCTGCCGTGGCTGCCCATCCAAACCAGCTTCGGTGCGGTGAACGTGCACGATTTGCTGACGCACAGCTCAGGGTTGCCGAACCCGTTGCGGATTTTTCCTGCTGATCCCTCCTTCGTTTACCAACAGACCTCTAAGCCGGGCACGCATTTTTACTACTGCAACATGGGCTTTGCGATTTTGGGCGAGTTGATCGGGTTGCTCGATGGGCGGCCGTGGACGGAGTCGGTGGTGAAGCGCATCTTCGAGCCGCTGGGGATGACGGCGATCCGCGCGGTTTATGACAGCACGACGCGCGCGCTGAGTCCGGAGAGCTATGTGCCGTTCGCGGGCGATCGCGATTTTCCGGTGCACGGCAGGCTGGCGGCCAGCGGTCAATCCATCTTCGATGATGCGGCGGGGAGCATCTGTTCGACTCCGGGTGACATGGCGAAGTACTTGCAGATGCTGGTGAACCAGGGCGTGGGCCCGAATGGCAGGATCGTCTCAGAGGCCAGCTTCCGCGAGCTTGCGACGCCGTATATCAAGGCGGAGGAGTTCAGCCCTACGGCGAGTTATGGATACGGCATCGCAGTCGATACGCTCGACGGAGACAAGATGCTGCGGCACACCGGTGGCACAAATTCATACATGTCAGCGGAGCAAATTGATCTGGATTCCGGTTTCGCGGTTTTCGCGTCGATCAATGCGCAGTTGGGCTACAGGCCGAACCCGGTGGCGGAGTATGGGGTGCGTCTGCTGCGCGCGGAGCAACAGGGTAAGCCGCTGCCCGCGCCTCCAGAGATTTTCGATCCAATGATAATAAAGGATGCGAGCGAGTATGCAGGAAGCTATAGCTCCGCGCGGGGCAAGCGGGTCGAAATCGTGGGGGAAGGCGAACGGTTGCTGTGGAATGCGGGCGGACGCTCGCTGCCGATCCAGATGATGGCGTCGGGCGGCATGATGATCGCGGACCCCGAGTATGACCGCTTCACAGTGATATTCGGGCGCGAGGGCAAGGACGGCAAGGGTGCAGTGGTCGAGCTGGCGCATGGGGCGGAGTGGTACGCCAGCCAGCGTTATAGCGGGCCGAAGACGTTCACGTATCCCGACGCGTGGAAGGCATTGACGGGAACGTACCACAATGATGATCCGTGGGTGGGAACGACGCGGATCGTGATGCGCAAGGGCAAGCTGTGGGC
>JBDTLH010000250.1:0-4869 GCA_039934875.1 Acidobacteriaceae bacterium
TGCGGAGAATCTTCGAGTTCGTTTACCGGATCTTTAGACGCCATCCCCGCCGCCTTCGAGGCCAGTCGCCATGGCATCGAGCGAGAGCGAACGCAGCAGGTTGCGGCGCATCCCCGACTCCACCTGCCCGATACGCCATGAGGCGTTCTGCACCCATTCAAAGCTCACAGACTGTGAGATGCGGGTAAGCTCCTGCATAACGTCTGTGTTGCGCACCAGGCCGCCCGCCCCGCTTTGCAGCATCAGCAGGTCTTCCAGCAGGCCGTACAAGGAGCGCAGCAGAGTGTTGGTTTTGTCCTTGCCATCGCCCCCACCGCGATACGAATCGGTAGTGCGGAACAGCTCCGAATGGTCGTTGCCAAGCGTTGCCGATTGCAATATTGTGAGTGCATCTTTGCGGGCGGCGGCGTATTCACCGAGGTTGAAGGTGCGGGCTTTGCCAATTGCCCCGTTGGAGAGGCGGGCCACCAGAGCACGTTGTTCAGGCGTCCATTCCGGATGGGCGGTGGCGAGGTCGTCCACAATTTTCTCGGTGGCAAGAGGCGCGAGTGCATATTGGATACAGCGCGAGCGAATGGTGGGCAGCAACTCGCCGGGATTTTGTGCCAGCAGGAAGATGGTTGCGAATTCGGGCGGCTCTTCGAGCACTTTGAGCAAGGAATTCGCCGCCTCCTTCATGAAGCTCGCGGCAGTGAAGATGTAGATGCGGCGGCGGGTCTCCGCAGGGCGGAAATAGATGGTCTCGATGACCCGCCGCACCTGGCCAATTTTGATTAACATCTGGGGCGGATCAGGCGGTACCACCATCACCTCGGGATGCGACTGGATCAGAATGCGGGTATCCTTCTTTTCCGAATCCTTAAGCGCTTCGCGCGCCTCGACTGCTTCTGCAAAGCGCGCATCGAGATCATCCGCTTGGGCGATGCGGGTGCAATTCGAGCAGATGCCGCAAAAATCGGGAAGCCCGGCATCACCCTGAAGCGGCGGGTTCAGGCAATTCATCGTCTTCGCCGTCATTTGCGCCAGCGTGTATTTGCCTGCGCCGCCAGGTCCAGAGAGGATCACCGCGTGAGGAAAGCGGTCGCGCCCCAGCATCTCGCGCATCTGGCGCACGGTTCCGGCGTTGCCTTGAAAGCTGCTGAATGGCATGTGGTCTCTGAAGATAGTGTAGTGGGGCGCGGGGGATTTCTCCATTGGGCGGCGGAGGCGCGGGAGTGAGCTATTGGGATTGTGATACTGTTTCGTTGCCATGCCGCAAAAGCGACGACCAGACTATGGAATCGATGCGCCCGGAGTGATCCGCAACCTTGCACTCGCTGGTGCGGTCTTGATCGCATTGGCGATATGGGGGCCCGCCAAGCTCAAAGTCGGCCCCCTAGATTTGCTGACGCACGCGATGTTTTACTGGGTCGGCAGCGTATGTTTCGCGGAGGCGATACTCATGCTGCTGTACGCCAAGCACGGGAAATTTATTCATCGCGATGCGATGATCTCCCGTTTGCGGTGGCGGGGAGATGAGCGCGTGCTCGATGTGGGTACCGGACGCGGGTTGCTGCTCATTGCCGCCGCAAAACACCTGAACGCCGGTGGACGCGCTAGCGGCATCGACATCTGGAAGACCAGTGACCTCAGTGGCAATGCCCGGAATCGCACCGAAGCCAATCTGGAGATTGAAGGCGTGGGCGGCAGATGCGAGTTGCGCGAAGAAGATGCGCAGAAGATGAGCTTTGCCAATGGCAGCTTCGACGTGGTGCTCTCCAATCTTTGTCTGCACAATATCGCCAGCAAGAGGGGACGCGACGAGGCTTGCCGGGATATCGCCCGCGTGCTCAGGCCGGGCGGGGTGGCCCTGATCTCCGATTTCAAGAACACTGCGGATTATGCCGCTATATTCCGCTCGGAGGGGCTTGCCGTGAAGCGATCAGGCCCGGATATTTACAATACATTTCCGCCGTTGCGCATTGTAGAGGCGCGGAAACCCTGACCCTCCCGCTCCGGTGCGATACACTTCTCATGGTCTTAAAGGAGACAGAATCATGAAGTATATTCTAGCGGCGGCTCTGATGGCCGCTTCCGCGGTTGCCCCGATGGCGCTGCACGCGCAAGATCATCTTTATAAGCAGTCCGCAAAGTATGTACTGGGCGGAGAGGGCGGCTGGGATTACCTCACCTATGATCCTGACACCGATCGCCTGTTTATCACGCGTGGCGATCACGTGATGGTGGTGCAGGCCGCGGATGGCAAGGTGGTCGGCGATATCCCAGCCAATGGCGCGCATGGAGTGGCGCTGGTACCCGAAGAAAACAAAGGGTTTGTCACCAATGGAAAGGCGGGAACGATTACGGCGTTCGACTTGAAGACGCTGAAGCCGATTGGCGACGTGAAGGTGGGCGAGGGTCCGGACGCGATCATCTATGATTCGGGCGCGAAGAAGGTGATCGTGATGAACGGCCACGGCAAAGACGTGATGGCGGTTGATCCGGCGGCGATGAAGGTGACGAATACGATACCCGGCGGGGGTAAGCTGGAGTTCGCCCAGGCCGGTCCAGGGCACGTATATGTCAACGTCGAGGACACCAACGAGCTGATCGTGATTGATTCGAGCTCGTGGAAAGTAACCAAGCGAATCGCGCTAAAGCCGTGTGACGGCCCTTCCGGACTGGCGATCGATACTAAGAACGACAAGCTGTTTCCCGGCTGCGAGAAGATGATTATGGTGGTCGATCCCAAGAGCGGCAACGTGCAGATGCTGCCGGCGGGCGCGGGTATCGATGCTATGGGATATGATCCGGGACTGGGTTACGCGGTGAGTTCGAATGGGCAAGACGGCAATATGACGGTCGTGGGCGATGAGGGCGGCACGTATAAGGTACTGGATACGGTGCCGACGGAGAAGGGCGCGCGCACTATGGCGATGGACGCAAAGAACCACCGCATTTTCCTGGTGACTTCGGAGTTTGAGCCGAAAAAGGAGGGCGAGCGGCGTCCTGCGATGAAACCGAATACCTTCACCTTGCTGGTTTATGAGGCGACCAAGAAGTAAATCAGGCGACGAGGCAGCTAGATGCTCACCGTACATTCGCCGCGCTCCTGCGCGGCGGTGTAGCTGAGCATCTGCTGCTTCAGTTGCGAATCTACTTCGTCCGCGATTGCCATCACGTCAGTCAAAAGCAGGCTGAAATCCACGCTGGTGAGGTTCCGGTGCAGGGTCTGGAAGATGCTTACCTGCAACATGCGCGATTCCTCCACCATCATGGCCGTTGTATATCCCTGCTGCCAGCGCAAGCATCCGTGATCGTGGGCGGGCTGGGAAAACGGCGCCTGCTCTTCCAGCACACGGGGGTGGCGAAGCCGGTCCACCAGGACCGCGAATAACATTGGCAAGTGCCCGGTGCGGTCCTCGTGGTTGAGCGGGACCTTGGTAAGATCTGCGCAGCGTTCTACCCGGCCATACCAATCCTCGATGGTATTGTAGGTTTCGCGTTCCAGAATAGCGGCTACGCGCTCAAACTTCGTCTTAACGCGGAACTTAGCGCGCGAAAGCCGGTCTTCAATTAGATCGAGCAACGCTGTGACGTCCAGCGGCTTGATGATGATCTCATCCGCCTGCAGCAAGATGGCGGACATCGCCCGTTGCAAGTCCGGATATCCGCTGAAAACGATGGTGATCGTGTCAGGATTGGTATGCCGCATCGCGCTGATGACCGTGAAGCCGTCGCCGCTTCCGGGCAGGTGGAGGTCACAGAGCAATACGTCGAATGGTTCTGCGGCGATCTTGCCCAGCGCGCCCTTGACGCTGCCGGCGGTGACCACATCAAAGCTGTTGCGGGTCATTATCGCGGATAGGCTGGCGAGTGCGTCTGGCGAATCGTCAACCAGCAGAATCCGTGGATGTGCCATGCAGGGCTCCCTATCAGGTTGCGCTAAGGATGGGAATCGGAAGATCTGACTTAGCTCAGAGCTTAAGAGAGTGGAGATGGAGTGCGCTCTGCCCTGATTGTACTCTTCCGTACTGTACGGACGGCCCGCGCAGAGGAACGGGCAGCGAAGCAGCGGAAATTCGACAGAGGAAGGGCGCCAACTAAAGCGCCCAATCTCTTCGATGACTTATCCCCTTGCTGAAGCGGGGTCTCCTCAAAAATACATTTTTCCGCAGCCTGAGCAGCCGGGATCGTGGGAGTGCCCTGTTGTTTCTCTTCCGTTGCCTCATTTGTGTGGAAAGGCGTTTAGGAGAAGCGGATGGGTTGCGGGTCGTCAGTGCCGGGCTCGCGCACGGGCGCGTTGGGCGTGTCCGGCGGGATTGGCTTTTCTGGCGGCTCTTCAATGGGGACTGGACTGCGGTCTCCGTGATCGGGCGGAGGGCTGTCCGGCGATTCGTTGCTGCGAAGGTGCATGTCAGCGCCTTCCGCTGCGTTTGGCGGCTGTGCCTCCGCCGCGTTTGGTTGACGCACTACCGCGACCGGAGGCGGAGGATTTGGCGGCAGTGCGTCCGGTATTTCGGGTAGAGGTGCTGCTCTTTGCGGTGGAAGCGGCGCGCTTGGTGGATGCTCTGGTGCCGCGCAAGGAAGCGAATTTGCTTGCCGTCTTCTTCGCGGACTTCTTGGCGGGTGGTTTGGCGGATTTTTTCGCCGCGCTGCCACTGGTCTTTTTTGCGGCCGCTTTTTTTGCCGGAGCGGGGGCGCGCTTGCCGGAACTCTTCGCGGATTTCTTAGCGGGAGATTCCCTGGCGCTCGCGCCGGAGCGGCTGGCATGGCGAGGCGTCTTCACCCCCCGTTCGGCGGCGGCAGCGGTTTCACGCCCGACCAATTTGTTGAAGTTGCTGGTTCCTCCCTCGGCGAGTTGATCCTGGACCAGCAGCGCCAGTTGGC
>JBDTLH010000251.1:0-2572 GCA_039934875.1 Acidobacteriaceae bacterium
TGAATCCGCTGATCGTGACCCGGTCGGGCATGCCGTATACGCCGATCATCGGATTCGACACGCAGAGCGACGGCAACGATGCGAATGACCGCGCTCTTTTGAACGGACGGATTGCGGGCCGTAACAGCCTGCGCCAGCCGGCATTTTTCAATCTCGACCTGCGGCTGGTGAAGGACATCACGCTGCCCGGCGAGGGCCACCATCTTGACCTCTTCATGGACGTTTTTAATATTACGGGCGCGGCGAACCGCAATTTTGGCGCTTATGCAACGAGCCTCTACGGGAACACCGCGTCTCCGGTTTACAGCGCGGGGCAGCCGCTTTTCGCGCCGAATACCAGCGGATACGGTGGAGCGCGGCAGATACAATTTACGGTGCGGCTGGTGGCGTTTTAGCGGCTGGCTGAGGGCTGAGGGCTGCTGGCTGCTGGCGACGGTTTACGATCACCGTAGATTTGGTAGATCACCGTAGAGCGGAGCTTCGAGTTTCGATTTTGCACCGCGCGGTGGTAGTGCCCGGCGGCGCTGCCACAGGAGCGATGCCGCTCAGCCAGCCGCTAGCAGCCAGCAGCCAGAGCCAGTAGCTGGACTCAACAGTGACGATTAACTTCCGGCTTATGACCTCTGACTGCTAAAACGTGATGCGCGCCTGGAACTCGAATTGTTTTGCGGGCTCGACGTTGGAGATGCCTGCCAAGGGCGCGCCGAAGCTGGTATTTGGAAGAGCGCCATTGCCGTAGGTGCCGTTGCGTCCCACGACGTTGAGGTGGTTGGTCAGGTTGAAGCCGTCGGCGCGGAGGTTTAGGTGGAAGCGCTCTCCGAGTTGAAAGCTCTTGCCGAGGAAGGCGGCGATGTCATAGGTCGGAGTGCCTTGCCCGTAGTTGCGAGGCACCACTATTCCATTTACTACCGGGCGATCGGCGGTGGATCCGTCGCCGTTGTTATCAAGGCCGGTGGTGGCATTGAAGGGGCGAGCGGAGGCGGCGGAGATCCAGGAGCCGAACTCGAATCCCCAGGGGAGCGCGTAGGTGCCGCTGAGCGAGACGCGATGGCGCTGATCGAGCAGGCTGGTCGCCTTTTCATATTTTCCCAGCAGGTTGGCGTCGTTGGCGTCGAGTGAGGTGCCGTCCGCCTCGACCGTGTTAATAGTGTGCGACCAGGTATAGCTTAAAAGCGTGGTGAAGCGGCGGGAGAGGCGTTTGCGCGCATTCACCTGCAGACCGTCGTACCATGCCTGGCCAACGTTCACGTTGGCGATGATGCGTCTATACCCGTTGGGGAGCGGGAGGATGGGACGGGTAGCATCCGCGGCGGCGGCGGTGCGGACCTGTCCCGGTGCGGTGCGGATAAAGGGCGCCGGTGCATTGAGGTCCACCGGACGTTCGATTTTTTGGGTGTACTGTCCGATTCCGTTCAGGGTCAGCAGCCATCCACGACCTAGGTCTTGTTCGACGGACGCGCTCCATTGCTGGGTATAGGGATTCAAGAGCGCGTTCGGATAGAAATGGAGCGCGCCCACAGCGAAGAACTGATCGAGATAGGCGCGCTGTCCGGGGCGGACGGTGATATCACGCGGCGGCAGCAGCGCGCCCACGGGGAACGCAGGCCATGCGGTAAGAGTAGTAGGAAAGCCGAACTGCCCGGGGGCGGCGGAGAAGGTAAAGATGCCTTGGGGGCCGCCGAGTTTGTCGCTGGCGGCAAGATCGGTGCGCTCTTCCGAATAGAAGATGCCATAGCTGGCGCGCACCACGGTGGAGGCTCCGGGCAGCTTATAAGCGACTCCCAGGCGCGGGGCAAAGTTCTTGCGCGAGTCGGTAAAGCTCTCCGCGTCGTAGCGCAGGCCGAGTTCGAGGTTGAGATTTTGCGTGGCCCGCCAACTATCCTGCACGAAGACAGCGCCCAACAGATCGCGCACATTGTATTGCTGATTGCCAAAGGTCTGAGTGAATCTCGACACGTCACTGATGGCGAGCTGAGAGGGCAGCTTGCCGTTGGCTGTGGGCTTGACCTGGAACTGGCCGAGCAAGAAGCCGCCGCCGAACTCCTGCCCGAAGCCGCCACTTGAAGATTGGATCAAATCAATGCCGGCCTTGATGGTGTGGTGGCCCAGCACTTTGGTGATGGTGTCCGCGGCTTCATATTGGTGGTTGAGCAGCGAGGCGTATTGCGAGTTTCCGATGGTTGCAAATCCCGGATAGGCGAACTGGGTCGTGTAATTGATGGGGGTGAATTGGGTAATCGGAGATCCCAGTTGGAACTGAACGCGGGCATCATTGGCAGTCGTGTTATTGATCGCCGAGTTCAAAGAGAGCGCGGCGGAGTAGGTATTGCGGCGGAAGACGCGGCCGGTGCTGGGCAGCGACAAGCCAGAGACCGCGTCTTGCGGATTGGTATCGTGAAGGCGGTCCATGTTGGCACGCAGCGAAAGTTGGTTGCGGCCGTTGAGCTGATGATCGAGGCGGCCGAGAAAAAGCTCAGAGGTCGCGTGTCCGATGTAGGTGGTGTTGAGCGCCAAGGGGGATAGGATGGCGGCGCCGCGATCATCCCGCGAATACTCCTCAGAGAGCAGAAAG
>JBDTLH010000252.1:0-14469 GCA_039934875.1 Acidobacteriaceae bacterium
GCTCTCTGCTGATGGGGCAGGGCCAGCGGGAGCTGGCGGCGCAACAGAAGGCCAATGAGTACCAGGTCAAGGCCGCTTACCTCTATAACTTCGGAAAATTCGTTACCTGGCCTGCGGGGAGCATGGAGGCCGGATTCCAGATTTGCATCCTGGGGCAGGACCCATTCGGGGCGGCGCTCGATGCGACGGTCGCGGGCGACAACATCAATGGCAAGCCGATTGTGGTGCGCCGGATTGCGGCAGCACGGGAGGCGCGCGGGTGCGACATCCTGTTTATCAGCGCATCGGAGGAGGCGCGGGTAGGGGAAATCATGGCGGCCCTTGCCGGCCTGCATGAGCTGACGGTGAGTGATATGCCGCATTTTGTCGAACATGGAGGGGAGATCCAGTTCGTGCTGGAGGGCGATAAGGTGCGCTTCGAGGTGAACCTGCAGGCGGCGCAGCAGGCGGGGTTGACCATGAGTTCGCAATTACTGAAGGTCGCCTTGACGGTCAAGCGCTCCGCGGACGGGGGCACACGATAGCTATGGCACGGCTACCCGGCAATTCGATCTCCGCCCGGCTCACCTGGATGAACATGGTGGTGAGCGCGGCGGCGCTGGTGCTGGCCAGCCTGTGCTTCATGGCCTACGACCAATATGTGTTTCGCGAGGCCATCGTGCGCAACGTATCTTCGCAGGCGCAGATCATTGCGTTGAACAGCGCGGCCGCGCTCACCTTCAACGATCCGGGATCGGCATTGAACACGCTGGTGGCGCTCAAGAGTTCGCCGCGGGTGCTTGCCGCGGGGATATTGAGGCGAGACGGAACGATGTTCGCCGAGTTCTCCAACGATCAACGGCGAGGGGCCGGCGCGGTGCCGCAAGTGGAACCCGGAGAGGTTGAGGCATACACCTTCGCAAGCGGAGAGCTGCTGCTGGCAAGGTCTATTTTGCTGGATGGCAAACCGGTGGGAGAGGTGTATGTCCGAGTGAGCATGGTGGATTTGAAGCAGCGGTTGCTGCGCTATCTTGCGATCGCCGGAGCGGTGTTGCTGCTGGCGCTGCTGGCGGCGCTGCCGGTCTCCGCCAAGATACGGCAATCGGTGGCAACCCCAATGGAGGAGTTGGCGGATGTGGCGCGCAAGGTGTCGCGGGAGAAGGATTACGCGACGCGGGCGCGCACCAGCCGAGAATTCGTGGAGCTTTCGACGCTGAGTGACGCGTTCAACGAGATGCTGACGCAGATCCAGGAGCGGGACCGGACGCTCGAAGACGAGCGCGCGCATCTGGAGGAGCGGGTGGAGGAGCGGACGCGGCAACTGGCGGCGGCGAACCGCGAGTTGGAGGCGTTTTCGTATTCGGTGTCGCACGACCTGCGGGGGCCGCTGGAGGCGATCAGCGGGTTCAGCTATTTGTTGCAGACGCAGTATGGGGCACAGCTCGATCGGGAGGGCGCGGAATCGCTCGAACAGATCAGCGGACAGACGCGGCGCATGGCGGAGTTGATCGAGGACCTGCTGAATTTGTCGCGGGTGAATAGCAGCGCCATGGAGCGCGAGTCCGTGGACCTGAGCGCAATATTCAGGTCGGTGGCGAAGGAACTGCAATTGCATGGGCCGGAGCGAGTGGTGGAGGTGGTGGCTGCGGATTGCATGAGTGCGGAGTGCGATTCGAGGTTGATGCGGATCGTGCTTGAGAACCTGCTGCGCAATGCCTGGAAATTTACCTCGAAACAAGCGCAGGCGCGCATTGAATTCGGATGCATGGAGCAGAACCAGCATGCGGTCTATTTTGTGCGGGACAATGGAGTGGGGTTCGATCCCAAGCACGCGGGGAAGCTGTTCAAACCGTTTCAGCGGTTGCATTCGGCGGCGGATTTTGCGGGAACGGGAGTGGGGCTGGCGACGGTGCAGCGGATCATCCATCGGCACGGGGGGGAAATATGGGCGGACGCGAAGCCGAATGCGGGGGCGACGTTTTACTTCACGCTGGGGTAGATGCGTATCATCAATTAGGTCGTTCAGTTGTGGGGCTTTTCATCCGGCGATCCACTCCAGCTTGAGCGCCTTTTCCTGCTGGGCCATTGCCCGCAGCTCAGGATCACCCGTTACCAGAGGTAATTGACGCTCCATCGCAGTTGCCGCCGCGAAGGCATCCGCGTAAGAGATGGCGTATCTGGCCTTGAGTTTGGATGCCGACATCACGGCTTCGTCACTGGCCGAAACTATAGCGATGCGGGAGCGAAGATTCTCAAGAACCCGTTCACCGTAGGCGAGGTCCCTGGCTGTTACCGAAAGGTAGAAGACCTCACCCAGGTTGATGATACTCATGACCAGGTTGCGCTCGCCCTGATGGCGCTCGGCGGTATCGAGCAGCACTCGCACTTTATCCGCCGCAGGTTGCTGACCCTTCAGCCATGCCATGATTGCCCAAGCATCTAGAACCAGGTCGGCCACTTTAAGACCAGAACCTATCCTTAAGCAGCTCGTCCTGGCGTTCTCGACGCAAGAGACCCTCAATATCCACATCGGCGAGGGAGCCTTCCAAGGCATCGAGCGGCTCGGGAAAGGCACTCTTCGGTTGCGAAGCCCAGGATTCGAGAGCCTGATGGACGGCATTCTGCACGCTTATGCCCCGGCTGGCGGCAAGGCTCTTGAATCGGCGAAGCTCTGGTTCGGGCAAGCGAACCGCCAATACCTTAAATTGCTTGCTTGCTGGCATTCCTTTATTGTATCAGCCTCAGGCTCAGAGTCATTGCCCGAGTTGAAAGCCGAGGGCGGCCGAAGCGGACTGATAATCGTAGCGCGCATTGGTGTTGCCGATCGCCGCCTGGGTCTGCTGTAGTTGCGCCTGGCTCAGTTCGACGATGGAGCTGAGCCCGAGCTTATAGCGAGTGGTCGCCAGATCGAGCGCGGTGTTGGCTTCCTGCAACAATTGCGCGGTGACTATGGTGCGTTGCGATGCGGCCTGAAGATTGAGCAGGGTGACGCGGACATCGTGGGCGATGCGGTTGCGCAGATCGCGCACCTGCTCGGACGCCTGATCGCGGCGATAGTCGGCTTCATTGGCGCGGGCGGAGTACTGGAAGCCGTTGAAGATCGGAATGTTGAGATTGATTCCGGCTGCGCCGTACCAGGGGGTTAACGGGCTGCTGCCGCGGACGGGAGTGCCTCCGAAGGCGGCGAGGCCGCTGAGTGTGGGGCGGTAGAGTTCGTGCTCGGAGCGGGCGAAGCTTTGGGCGGCGCGGAATTGATCGTCCAACGCGAGCAGGTCGGGGCGGGAGCGCAGCGCTTGCCGCACCAGCGCGGCTTCCGGTTCAGTGGGCAGGGCTGGGGGCGGAGCAATTGTTTCTACCAGGGTGTACGCCGGCGCATTCTCAAATCCTAAGAGTGTATTGAGGGTCGCGAGCGACTCGGCGGCGCCGTTCTGGGCGTCGAGCAAAAGCAGTTTGGCTTGCGCGAGATTGACGTTGGCAAAGCTGAGGTCGAGGTCCGATTTGAGCTTGGCGTTCGTGAGTGCAGAGACCTGGTCCGTGGTGGTCTGGCGCGCGTTCACGGTCTCTTCGGCGACGCGAACCAGGGCCTGGGCGCTGAGAGCGCGATAGAAGGCGTCGTCCACGGCGAAGCGGATGTCCTGCGAAGTGGCGATCTGCGCGGCGTCGGCGGCCCGGGCATGATAGCGGGCGCTCTGCACCAGGATGGGGGTGCGTCCGAAGTCGGTGATGAGCTGGCTGACGGTTACGCCCCCGGCGGCGCGCTCGAGGATGAGCGGATTGTTAAGACCACCGGCGGCGATGCGACTTCCGGCGTGGGGCAGGACGGCGGTGAGATTGCCGCTGGCATTGGGCAGCTCCGCGGAGCGCACCTGGCGGGTCACCTGCGCCTCCGCCAGTGCGCCTAGTTTCGAGATGGAGATTTGTGGATTGTTGCGCACGGCGAGTTGCTCGGCTTGGGCAAGGGTAAGCTGTGCGGGCACGGCTGGCGGAGTTTGTCCATTCGCGAAGAGGCTGAGCAAGAGAAACAGCGTCAGGGCGGAGCAGCGGGAGGACACGGTCATCATGCCTGCACCTCGGTTTGCGGCTGGTTTTCTTCATGACGATGGACCAGCAGATAGGCCGCGGGAACGATAAATACGGTGACGATCACGGAGACGGTGAGGCCGCCGATGATGGCGCGGGCAAGGGGAGCATATTGTTCGCTGCCCGCTTCGAGCGCCAGCGCCATCGGCACCATGCCAAGAATGGTGGCGAGCGAGGTCATGAGGATGGGTCGCAGGCGCAGGCGGCATGACATCGCCACAGCTTCCGCGATGGGCATGCCCTGACGGCGCAGAATGCGGGCGAAATCCACGATCAGAATGGAGTTGGAGGTGACGATGCCGGTCATCATGATCACGCCCATGAGCGACATGACGTTGAGCGTGGTGTGAGTGATGAGGAGGAAGATGAGCACTCCGGTGATGCCGGGTGGGATCGCGAGCAGGATGATGAGGGGATCGATGAACGACGCGAACTGCGCCATGAGGACGAGATAGACAAGAACGATGGCGAGGATAAGGCCGAGTCCGAAGCTCTTGAAGGACTGGCGCATGCCTTCGACGGAGCCGCGCATGACGACCTGTACATTGCTCGGCATCTTGGTTTTGGAGACGATCTTGTCCACCTGGTCGGCGACCGCGCCCAGGTCTTCGCTCGCCGGCGAGACGTAGAGATCAATCACACGGCGCAACTGATAGTGATCGACTTCGGTGGGTGAATTCATGTTCGTGATGTCGGAGACGGCGCCGAGGTCGGTGGTGTCCACGCCATTGGCGGAGCGCAAGGGAATCTGCTTCAGGTCATCGAGCGATTGGATTTGTGAGTCGGGATATTGCACGGTCAGCATGTAATCGTTGCCGCTCTTGGGATCGACCCAGTAGCTGGGCGCGATCATCTGGTCGGAGACGAGGGCGGTGATCACGTTGTCCACCACCTGGCGCGAGTTAAGGCCGAGGCGCGCCGCCATCTCGCGATTTACGTCCAGGCGCAGTGCGGGATAATCGAGGTCCTGGGGGATGAGCACGCCGCTGACGCTTTTAAGTGCGCCGATTTTGTGCTCGAGAGCTTGCGCGATTTTATAAGCGGAATCCAGGTTGTTGCTGCTGACCTGAACGTCGATAGGCGCGGGCAGGCCGAGATTGACGACGGCATCGACCAGGCCACCGGATTGAAAATAGGTGGCGAGTTCGGGCAGGTCCGCGGAGAGGCGCTGGTGGACGCGGCGCATGTATTCGTAACTGCCGATGTGATGGCCCTCTTTCAATCCCACTTGCACGGTCGCGGTGTGCTGCCCGGAGTTGCTGGTGTAGATGGAGGAGAAGCCGGGGGTAACGCCGACGTTGGAGACGATAATCCCGAGATCGCTGGGAGGGACGATGGAGCGAATTTCGGCTTCCACCTTTTTTACATACTGATTAGTGAGTTCGAGGCGGGTGCCCGTAGGGGCCTTTACGTTGATGGTGAACTGGCCGGGGTCGGTGCGCGGGAAGAACGCAGTTCCCAGGAGGGGAAAGAGCCCGAGACTGAGCAGGAAGACGCCGAGTATGCCGAAGACGACGCTTGCGGGATGGAGCAGGGACTTCCGGACCGACGAGTCGTAGCGCAGCAGCGAACGATCGTATCGGCGGTTGAAGATCATGACGAGGCGCTCGAACCAGTTGCGTCCCTGATGATGGGCGGCTTCATTGTGCGCGTTCTGAATGAACTTCGCGCAGAACAGTGGCACCACAGTGAGGGCGACGGCATAGGAGGCGAAGAGCGAGAGCACCACCGACATCGCGAGCGCGGTAAATAGGAAACGGCTGACGCCGTAGAGGAAGACGACGGGGAAGAAGACGATGGCGGTGGTGAAGGTGGCGGCGAGCACGGGGAGCGCGACTTCATTGGCGCCGCGCTCGGCTGCGACCGGCGCGGACTCGCCCATTTCGAGATGGCGAAAGATGTTTTCCAGCACCACGACGGAGTTGTCGATCAGGCGAGAGAAGGCGAGGGCGAGTCCGCCCAGCACCATGGAGTTGATGGTGCCTCCGCCGAGGCTCAAGGCAAGGAAGGTGGCGAGCGCGGAGAGCGGAATAGAGAGCATGACAGCGACGGTCCCGCGCACGCTGCCGAGGAAGATGAGAATCATGACGGCGGTCAGGATGAGTCCAACACCGCCTTCGCTGCCCAGATTTTTGATGGCAGTCTTCACGTAGAGGGATTGGTCGAAGACGACATTTGCAACCAGCGACTTCGGAACATCGAGCAGCGCATGATTCAGGACGCGCTGCTTGATGCCGTTGACGATCTGGATGGTGTTGCTGTCTCCCCCCTGCTTCATAACGGGGAGGAAGACGGATTTCTGACCGTCCACGCGCACGATGCTGGTCTGGATCTGCTGCGCATCCACGGCGCGGCCCACATCCGCCACCATCACCGACGCGTTGCCCACGGTTTTGAGCGGGAGGCGGTTGATCTGCGCCGTGCTGGGAAGCTGCGCGTTGGTGTAGATGTTGTAATCCTTGGGGCCAATCTTCACGTCGCCCGCGGGGAGGATCATGTTGGAGTCATTGACCGTGCGCACCACGTCCATCACGCTGAGCTGATGGGCTTGCAGCTTGATGGGATCGACGTACACCATGATCTGGCGGTATTTGCCGCCGAAGGGCTGCGGCACGGAGGCGCCGGGAACGTTGGCGACCTGATTGCGAACATTGTATTGTCCGAGATCGCGCAGTTGAGTTTCGCTGAGACCCTGGCCTTTCAAGGTGATGAGGCAGACAGGCAGGCTGGAGGCGTCGAATTTGAGCACCACCGGAGGAAGAGTGCCGGGCGGAAGCTTGCGTAAGTCCGCCATGGCGAGATTGGAGATGGTGCTGACCGCGGCATCAGGATCGGTGCCGGGCTGGAAATACACTTTGATCAGGCTGACACCCGGCAAGGAGCGCGATTCCATATGGTCGATGCCGCTGCCCAGGGTGAAGAAGCGTTCGAAGCGGCCGGTGATGTCGGTCTCGATCTGCTCCGGCGGCATTCCGCTGTAAAAAGTCGCAACGACGACAACAGGAATATCAATCTTGGGAAAGAGATCGACCGGCATGCGCGTGATCGCGGCGCTGCCGACGACGGCGATCACCAGACAGATCATGATGATGAAGAACGGATATTTGATGGAGAAGCCGGACATTAGTCTTTGCCCTCCACCGTGCTGAACGCGGTTAAGGAAGTCAACTTGGGAGCGACCTTCTCGCCGGGCTGGAAGCTGGCGAGATTGCCAACCAGCACCCGGTCGCCGGCCTGCAGCCCGGAGAGCACTTCGATGGTGTTCGGGGTCTCGATGCCAGTCTTGATATCGCGCGCCACGATCTCGTTGCCAGGGCCAATCAGCCATACGCGCTCTTGGCTGCCTTCGCGCATCAGTGCCTGTACGGGGATACCCAGGGCGTGCGGCTGATTTTCGTAGCGCAGTGTGACGTCGGCATACATCCCGGGCGCTAGATGATAGTTGTGGTTGGGCACATCGATCTCGACCTGCATCGAACGGGTAGTGCGATCGAGCGAATCGGTAAAGCGAGCGACCCGGCCGGGGAAGTGCTCGGCGGTGGCCTGAACGGCAATATCGGCGGTGTCTCCAACGTGGACCGCCGCGGCAAAGGATTCGGGGACCGGAATGCGCAGGCGCAGCAACTGCGATTGCGCCAGCTTGACCACCGGCATGGAGTTGTTGTTGGAGGTGCCGGCCTGAATCAGGGAGCCGGTGTCCGCGTAACGCCAGGTAATCACCCCGTCGAAAGGCGCAACAATCTTCGAGTAATCCTGCATGGCGGAGACCTGAGAGGCGCTTGCCTTGGAGACATCGAGTTGCTGCCGGGCGGCGGCCAGCATCGACTTGGCGGATTCCACCTGGGCTTCGGCGGCCCGGTCTTTGGCTTGGGCGTCGTCGAGTTCCTGTTCGGCGATCAATCCGGGACGCGCTTGCGACGCCTGCTGGATGCGGACAGCGGCGGCATGCAGGGCGGCGTGATTGGCCTGAGCGCGCGCCACATCGTTCTGCGCGCGGGAAATCTCCTGATTGCTGTGCCGTACTCCGGCATTCGCTCCTTCGACCTGCGCGTTCAGCTCGGGAACTTCAAGTACCGCCAGCACTTGTCCGGCGCGGACGTGATCGCCGATGTCCACGTAAATCTTGCGCACATATCCCGCCACTTTGGCGTGCAGTTCCACCTCCTGGTAGGGAATGAATTCTCCGGTGACGGAGTAGGAGTCGGCGAGCGGCTCGCGGGTGGCAACGGCAAATGCCGCTACCGGGAGACTGGAGCTGCCGGATGGGTCGGGGTCCACCTCCGCCCTGGCATGAACTCGCTTTTGCGAGAGTCCAAATGCCCCCGCGAGAATCAGGGCAGCCGCGCCGGCTGAAATCTTGGTTTTAGTTCTGGTTTTCATTTCGTTCCAATGCCCAATGGGCTGAATCGACGCGGTGCTCACGCAAGGGCGGGAAGACCGGGGGTCAGAGAATTATGAGAGTAAATTCAGCGAGGAGCTAGCGTGCGGGAGGCGGGCGGAGAAGGCGCAGATAGCCGTAGGTTGATTCTAGAAAGGAGGAGGATTCGGTGGGGGCGGGGACCTGGAATGAGTAAAGGCGGAGGGAAAATATCCCAGCGAAGAGGCAGAGCAAAGTGAGCAGCGCACCGCCGTTGGCGGGAGTAGCGAGGGTGGCGAGGCCAGCCTGTAAATCAGTGCTCGTCGATTCCTGCATCTTGGAGGCGGAAACTTCGCGAGACGCGGATGCCGGACTGCGATAGACGGATATTTTTGCGTCGATCGAGAACAATAAGACGAAGAAGCAAGCCAGTAAGGCTAGATTGCGCCATAACTGACCCTGCACTGCCATCGTCATTTTCATTCGTAAACAGTCTAGCAGCAACGTGGAATCCATGTAAGCAAAATGCGGTGATTGAAAGCTAGAAGTTGAATTCAACTTGTCCGGTAACGGTGCGGGGGCTGACGAAGTGGGTCCCGCTGAAAGTGGATAGGAAATTGTAGAGCGCCTCTTTGTCGGTGAGATTAACGACGGTAAGCGTAAGGTTGGTTTTGAGCCGGTCGCGATGGAGAATATTCTCCCATCCAAGGCCCAGGTCGAATAGATTTCGGGGGGCGATGCGGGCGGGGTTGCGGTCGGGATTAAACGTGCCCGGCGCGGGGATATTGATGCGCGCTGCGCCTACCAGCCCGGGGCAGGAGCGAATCGGAGCAGAGAGGGTGGCGAAGATTCCGCCACAGAAAAGACCGGCCTGCTGTTGCTGATCGGGAGTAAGACCGAGCGCAACCGCCTGGTCGGGGATGTTGCCGGCGACAGTGCCGGAGTCGTAGCGCCAGGTCAACCCTACCCATCCGCCTTCTTTGCGCGGCTGATATTGCACGTGCGTGGTCGTCTCCAGGGCCTGATCGTGGTCGATGCGGAAGGGCGCGGTTGAACTGGCGAGCGCGGGATCATTGAAGAGAATGCCGCCAATCTCAGGGCCGAAGAAGCGCGAGCGCGCATGGCCCAACACCGAGGACGCGGTGACGCCGTGAATGTTTGGCATGTTTACCCGGATGGCGAAGCCGTCGATCTTCGACTTGCGCCATTCGATGGGGAAGGTCAGCGGCGTGTTCAGAATGGTGTCGAAATCGAAGTCGCGTTGGGTAAATTTCCAGAAATATTCCGCATTGACGACAAGGTATTTGCCGAAGGCCTGGGAGAAGCCGGCGTTGAACTGATTGCGATTGCCGGGGCGCAGGGGTTGCACGCCGAATGCGCCGCTCTCCAGTCCACCGACGCCGGTCGAGCTGGAGAGGACCAGGTTTTCGTTATAAGGAGTAATGAAGAGGCGGCCATAGCCCAGGCGGAAGACGGTGCCCGTCTTCTTTACGTTGTAGGTGACTCCCAGGCGCGGCTGTATCGCGTGGTCAGAGGAGAGGCCGTCATAGTTGTCCCCGCGGACGCCGACCAGGAATTGAAAATTATTCAGGTTGATGTTGTCCTGAATATAGGCGGCTTCCTGGCGGATGTCGGCATGTCCGCGGAAGCGGAAGAGCATGCCGCCGCGGCTGAGGTCGAAGGGCAGCAGCCCGGGCTGGAAGCCAGGATTCGGCAGCAACGCCGGCGGGACACAGGTGGTGATGGCGGGGTTGGTGACCGGATTGCCCGCCGCATCGAGACAGATGGCATTGAAGGCGGGATCGGTGATCCCGGTGGCGAACTCCTCCGAGAGCAGGGTGTGATAAAGGTTGGCGCCAATCTTGATGTTGTGCGCGCCCTTCACATAGGAGTAGTCGAGCTTGGCCCCGAGATTGGTCAGACGGCGGGTCTGTTGCAAGGTGGCGGGCGTATCGGAAAACGGATCCGCGGAGGGATAGTAGCCCACCCGGTCCTGACGTGCATAGACATTGAATATAGCGAGCTGGTTGTCGTCGAAGATGTGCGTCCAGAAGCCGGATGCGTTGAATCCCTTGTTCTGCTGCCGCTGGTCTTGCCCCAGCGCCTGCTGGTCATACTGATTGGGGACCTGGAACCAGGCGCGCGAGACTCCGAGATTCACGTGATAAGAATTCTTGGCGGACTGCTGCCAATCGAAGCGATCGAAGACATCTTCGTTATTGCCATGGGCGTGCAGCACCTGGAACTCCGGCGTATCCAGAAAGCGCCCGCTGTTGCTGCCGTCGATGGTGATGAAGTTGCCGAACTTCTGATTGCCTCCGGATAGCGAGAAGACGCCGTTGCTGGTCCCGAAGGTGCCGTAGCTGAATTGCGAGGAGCCATGGATCGCAGAGCCGAGCCCCGATTTGGTAGTAGTGCGAATGATGGCGCTGGCCTTATCGCCGTATTCCGGAGGAATGGCGCCGGTGATTACCTCGAGCGATTGCACCGCATTGACGGGAATCGCATTGGCGAAGGTGCGGCTCTGCTGATCGCTTACGTTTTGTCCGTCGATGCTGAAGCTGGAGTCGGCGTGCTCGCCCAGCGGATGGAACATGCCGTTGGAATCCTGGGTCATGCCCGGCGTGGTCTGCGTGATCACCGAAGTCAGCGCCGAGCTATTGCTGTCAATGGGCAGCCGCGAGATCATCTGCTGGCTGACGTCGGTGTGGGAGCTGGTATCCGTCTCCACCATGTCATTGCCGCTGGCTTCGACGTTGACGCTCTGCACGGAAGTAGCGAGCTGCAGAGAGAGGTCATGGGTGACCACCACCGGGCTGCGCAGCTCGACGTCGAACTGCGCGGGCGCGAATCCCGGGGCCGAGACCGTCACATGATAGGGATTAAAAGGAAGATTGGGGACCAGATAATGGCCCTTGGTATCGGCTACAGTGGTGGTCTTGAAGCCGGTGGGAGCATTGAGCAACGCAATCGTCGCCCCGCCGATCAATGCGCCGCTGGGATCGGTAATAGTGCCTTGCAGGGTGCCGGCCGAGGTGGATACCTGGTCGGTTGCGACCGCTGCCACGCAGCCCAGCACCCCGAACACCATGAGGATGATGGAGCTCTGGAGCAGGCTGCGGTTCAACTTTGGTACGGATACCCGGAAAAGGAAGGCGCAGGCATCTCCTTCTCGCGAAAATGGCAAAATTCGTCTCCTCGGTGATTGGATGGAAGCAGGCGGGTTTGGATAACCTGGCGCGCGGGAAAAGGGACAGCTCTGGCGGCTGCTTTCATCCAGAACAGCAGCCCACCTGTAATAATATAAGCATTGCGATTTGCAGTTCTGCGTTGGGCATGAGCATAAAAAAGCCGCACACCCTCATCATCGAACCGAAAGCAGGACTCTCGCCCGCCGAAGAGCTTCGGTTCGCGTCGCTCGACCACGCGCAGGAAAAGTTCCCGCGGCATATCGCGATCATTATGGATGGCAATGGGCGCTGGGCGCGCAAACGCCATCTGCCGCGCTTTCTGGGGCACCGCCAGGGCATGCAGTCGGTGCGCGAGGTGGTGGAGACGGCATCGCGCATTCATCTGCCGAACATCACGCTGTATGCGTTTTCTTCGGAGAACTGGAAGCGGCGCCCCCGGCTCGAAGTGGACTTTCTGATGCGCCTGCTCAAAGAATATTTAAAGGGCGAGCTGGAGACGCTGAACCGTAACGATGTGCGGCTGGAATATATCGGGCGCTTGGGCGAGTTGCCGGAGGAGGTGCGGGATGCGCTCGAAGAGGCGCGGCTGGCGACCTGCCACAACAACGGACTGGTGCTGACGCTGGCCCTCAATTATGGATCGCGCGATGAGATTGTGGATGCGGCTCGCGCGCTGGCCGAGGCGGTCCGCAAAGGCGAAATCGCGCTGGAGCAGATCGATGAAGAGGCGATTGCACGCAACCTCTATACCGCGCACCTGCCTGATCCCGACCTGCTGATTCGTTCGAGCGGTGAGCTGCGCATCAGTAACTTTTTGCTGTGGCAGATTGCTTATTCCGAAATCTTTGTCACGGAAAAGCTGTGGCCGGATTTCAAAGGCATCGACCTGCTTGACGCAATCACCGAATATCAAACCCGCGAGCGGCGCTTCGGGGGACTGGGCAAAGACCCGGCGCTCAAGGCCGAAATCGCAGCCAGGGAAGAAGCGGAGCAGGAAGACACGGTGGGCAGCGTCCGATGAAGCGGATCATCACCGCTCTGGTGCTGATCCCGTTGGTGCTGCTGCTGGTTTTCCGGGCGCCGCTGTGGGCCATCGCGCTGGTGTGCTGCCTCCTTGCCCTGCTGGCGATCCATGAATATCTGCACATTGTGAGGCATTACGGAGTGGAGCCGTTCCGGTGGCTGACCTATGTGCTGACCGTAGCGGTGTTTACGGCGGGATACGCGGGGCTCGAAAGCCGCAATGCATTATGGGTGCCGCTAGCGTTGAACCTCGGAGCTTTCGCGTACCTGATCGCCGCCATGCGGCGGCATTCGCTGCGGGAGGGGCTGCCTGCCGGCGCGTTTTCGTTTTTTGGGTTGCCCTATATAGCGCTCTCGCTGCTCACGCTGGTTTGCATCCGGGATCTGTATGGCGGCGTCTTCTGGATTGTGGTTCTGTTCGCGACGGTATGGGGCGGCGATTCGGTCGCCATGTATGTCGGCAAAGCATTGGGCAGGCACAGACTTGCGCCCACCATCAGCCCCAAGAAGACCTGGGAGGGATCGCTGGGGTCCATCGTCGGGAGCCTGTTCTTTTCTTTGCTGGCCCTTCATTTCGCGGGCCCGATCTTAGACGCCGGCTCTCATCTTGAACACTTGAAAGTCCACGCGGTTCTTCAGGCGCGCGTCGATCATGCGGGTCCTTCGCCAGAGATGTGGCGTTTCATTATCATGGTAGTTCTCCTCAACATCGCCGCCCAACTCGGCGATCTGGTCGAGTCGGTGATCAAGCGCGGAGCGGACGTCAAAGACTCGGGTTCGCTGCTGCCCGGCCACGGAGGCATCCTCGACCGCATCGACGCCCTGCTCTTTGCTGCGCCTGTGCTTTGGTACTATCTGACTATCGTCCGTTATTAATGCCTTTATCACCGTTCATCACCGTCCATCACCGCCCGATATGAACTTGATCGTTGTTTATGGGCATTAATGGACGACCAATTTCCTTCATGCAAAAACGCATTGCCATCCTCGGTTCCACCGGCTCCATCGGACAATCCACGCTGCGCATCGTCGATCAGTATCCCGAGCGCTTCCGCATCGTTGCCCTCGCCTGTGGCAACAACCTCGAGGCGGCGTTTGCGCAATGCAAGAAGTGGAATCCGCAGCTCATGTCGGTCGCTACGGAAGAGGGTGCGGCGAAGCTGAAGAAGTTGTGCGAGGATGCGGAGATTGGCTGCCGCATCGTCTGGGGCACTCCCGGTACCATCGAGGTCGCTACCCATCCCGAGGTGGATTTTGTAGTGAGCGCGATTGTCGGGGTTGCCGGTCTCGAAGCTACTTACGCGGCCGTCAAAGCAGGCAAGAGCGTCGGACTCGCCAACAAAGAGGCGATGGTCGCGGCGGGCGAGATCATTACCGCCGAGGCGCGCCGTCAGGGTAAGCCGCTGCTGCCCATCGATTCCGAGCACAATGCGGTACATCAGTGCATGCGCGCAGGACGCCTCGACGAGGTGGAGCGGGTATGGCTCACCGCATCCGGCGGGCCATTTCTGCACACTGCCAAGGAAGAGTTCTCTCGGATCACGGTGGCGCAGGCGCTCAACCATCCCACCTGGAAGATGGGGCAGCGCATCACCATAGACAGTGCGACCCTGATGAATAAAGGCTTTGAGGTGATCGAAGCCTGCCGCCTCTTCGATATGCCGCCGCACAAGATCGGAGTCATGGTGCATCCGCAAAGCACCATCCACTCGATGGTCGAGTTCAAAGACGGCAGCCTACTCGCGCAGCTCTCGGTAACGGACATGCGGCTGCCCATACTCTACGCGCTGGCCTATCCCGAGCGGGTGGAGAGCGACTTGCGCTTTGACGTGAAGGCGT
>JBDTLH010000253.1:0-4497 GCA_039934875.1 Acidobacteriaceae bacterium
CTGCTGGGCGGACGCGGCGAAGGCGGCGGTTCGTCATCTTCCTCCAGCTCCGATGAATACAGTGGCGCGCAGCAGCAGCGCGGCAGTTCGCGCGGGACCTCTGCTGGATCGGGCAATCAGGGCGGCGGCGCTCCGCAGGAAGATTACGCGCACTCAACGGAGATCTCGGACGAGGACATTCCGTTCTAACTGATCTTGTTTGTTGAGGCGGGACACTCCTGTCCCGCCGTTCTGCGGCAAGCAAGCACCACTGGCAGCCGGTAGCTGGCCGCCCCTCCCGCCGATTGCATTAAACTATAGGCATGGCGGCCAAGAAGAAAATCATCAGCCTGCGCTGTCCGATCTGCCGCAAGATCGTGCTGAAGCCGGATGCGGAGTTCCCTTTTTGCAGCGAGCGCTGCCGCACCCTTGATCTGGGCAAATGGGCGAGCGGAGAGTACAGGATTTCATCGCCAGTCCTCGATCCCGAAGAGCTGGAGGATGCGGAGCGGCGCGAAGCCAATCGCCGCAGCATCGAGGGGATGGCGTCCAATCCAGATTTCGAGGTGGACGATTATCAGCGCCGCCGCCCCAACTAGCAAGACCAGGTGGGCGTGGATGGTGGCGACCGTCTGCGGCATCGGCAATCTCAAGCCGGGGCCGGGGACGTGGGGATCGCTGGCTACGATTATCGTTTATTATCTGCTGGCGTTTCGTATCCCGCAAAGCGCAACCTGGATTGCCCTGGCGCTGGCGCTGGCCGCGACCGTGATCGGCATTCCCGCCGCCACTATCGTCGCCCGCGAATCGGGCCGGCACGATCCCGGATGGGTGGTGATCGACGAGGTCGCCGGCCAGGCGCTCACGCTTGCAGCCGCGCCCTTCGGATGGAAGTATATGATTTTGGCGTTCCTGCTCTTCCGCGGTTTTGACATCGTGAAGCCCTGGCCAATCCGCCGCCTGGAAGGTTTGCCTGAAGGCACGGGCATCGTGGTGGACGATCTAGGCGCAGGCGTGTATGCCGCGGTGATAGTGTTGATAGTGCGCCACTTTATTACTTAGACCACTATGGGAATCTCTGACCTACTCGGCAAACGCCAGTCGCAGACTACGGACGGCGCTCCTGTGATTACCGGCATTCTTCCTCCCGCCGCGCTACCCGGGGGAGAGGTGAAGATTAGCGGCCGCGCGCTGGTCTCTCGCGGCGAACCATTTCTGCGTCCCAAGGTCACCTTTGGCGATGCGGTTGAAAGCCGGCTGATGGTCACTGCCGAGGAGTACCTCATCGCGCGGGTGCCGGAGGGCGCGCAAAGCGGGGCCGTCACCGTTGCGCCTGCCACCGAGCACACGGTCAGCAGTCCCTCTGAATTCAAGGTCGCGGTGCAAATCGCGGATGGGATCCATGCGGTTGCGAATCCGGCGGTCGATGCGGAAGGCAACATCTTCACCACCCTGTCAGGACAGCGCGGAGAAGAGACTGCCGCTTCGATATATAAGCTTGACACCGACTTTCATCAGCGCGCTTATGCGGCCGGGATCATGAATGCCACAGGATTGGCGGTGGGGCCGGACGGACAGCTCTATGTCAGCTCGCGCCATGAGGGCAGCATCTACCGCATCGCGGCCAACGGCAACATGTCGGTTTATGCGCAGGGGATGGGAGTGGCGACCGGCATTGCCTTCGACCGGGAGGGCAATCTTTATGCTGGAGACCGCAGCGGTTCGGTCTTCAAAATATCCCGCGAGCGGGAGATTTATGTTTTCGCGACCCTTGAGCCGAGCGTCGCCGCTTACCATCTCGCCTTCGACTACGCGGACAACCTATATGTGAGCGCGCCCACGACGACCAGCTCGGACCCGATTTACATGATCGATCCTGACGGGCAGATCAGCGAGTTCTATCGCGGACTGGGGCGTCCGCAAGGGCTGGCCTTCGATACTGACGGCAATCTTTATGTTGCCGCATCGCTGGGCGGAAGGCGTGGGGTGGTGCGCATTACTCCGCAGCGTGAGGCGGCGCTGGTGATCGCGGGCAACGGCGTCGTGGGTCTGGCGTTTACTCCCACCGCGACGTGCATACTGGCGACCAGCACCGTGCTTTACCAGCTTAGCTGGGGAATCCACGGAAAGTTGCTTTCAGGAGCGTGATCGTTGGCCGCCGATGCTTCCGCCATTCACGCAGAGATTGTTGCCATCGGCGCTGAGTTGCTCACGCCCTTCAAGCAGGACACCAACTCGCTCTTTCTCACCGAAGAACTGAATCTGCTGGGGGTCAAGGTCGCATTCAAAGACGTGGTGGGGGATGATCGCACACACCTGACCAACGTTGCGCGGGTCGCGGTGGAGCGCTCCGGGATCATAATTTTCATGGGCGGCCTTGGACCGACGGAAGACGATCTCACCCGCGAGTGCGTGGCCGATGCGCTGGGCATTGAGGTGCATCCTGATCCGGAGATCATCACCGAGCTGTATAAGCGCTTTGCTTCGCGGCGCATCGTAATGCCGGAGAACAATGCGCGCCAGGCGCATGTGCTCGATGGGGCGAAGGTGCTGGCGAACAGCCGGGGCACGGCGCCGGGGCAGTGGCTGGATACCAGATTCAATGGCGAGCCGCGTTACATCATGCTGCTGCCGGGGCCTCCGCATGAGCTGAAGCCCATGTTCATGGAGCAATGCGTTCCGCGTTTGCGCGAGGCGCTGCCCGAGGCGCATTTCGCCCGGCGGGTGCTGAAATTGGCGATGCTGGGCGAGTCTTACGTGGATTCGATTGCCGCGCCGATTTATAACAAGCGCACAGAGGTGCAGACGACGATTCTGGCGAGCGCGGCGGAGGTGCAACTGCACCTGACCTCCTCGGCGGCATCGCGGCAAGAGGCGCAGTGCCGCGTGGATTCGCTGGCCGACGAGTTGGATGCGGCGTTCGGGCCGAGCATTTTTTCGACGGAGGGCGAGCCGCTCGAAGAGATCGTTGGGCTATATCTCGGCATGCGGGGCATGACGGTCTCGGTCGCGGAATCCTGCACCGGGGGGATGATCGGCGAGCGCTTGACGGCTGTGCCCGGCAGTTCGCGGTGGTTCATGGGGGGAGCGATCGTCTATTCGAACCAGATGAAGGTTACGTTGGCCGGTGTCTCCGCCAAACTGATCGAACAATTTGGCGCGGTAAGTGATTCGGTGGCGCGGGCGTTGGCGGAGGGTATTCGCGCGCGTTGCGGGACGCATATCGGCATCGGCGTCACCGGTATTGCAGGGCCTGCGGGAGGCTCAGCGGAGAAGCCGGTCGGGCTGGTTTATGTCGCTGTGGCGGATGAGCGCGGGACTGAAGTGATGGAGCGCCAGTTCCTCGGCGACCGCCAGCGTGTTCGCTTGGGGGCGAGCCAGCAGGCGCTGGACATGGTAAGGAGAAGGTTGCTCGCTTAGGTGTTTCGCGCTACGCGTGAGCGGTCGGCGGGGACGCCGACCCTCCGTTCAACAATTGATAGGCGTCCAGCGCGCGGGCGAGTTGGTCGAGCGCCGGCGCAATCTGGCCGGTAGGCAGTCCGATGCCAATGCGGAAGTGCCGCGGCATCTCGAAGAAGTGTCCAGGGACGACGGTGCCGTCGAATCGGGTGCGAAACAAATCGCAGAAATCGTTTACGTCGCCGTGTTTCAGTCTCGGGGCGACGATGGCGCCGAAGTCGGGCCAGTAGTAATCGAGATCATTCCGTGAATCCAAAAATGCCTTGAGCAGCGCGTGATTTGTATCCAGCAGTTGATGTTGTTTGTCCGCGATTTCGTTGAGCTGGTGAAAGGCGGCGACGCTGATGAGTTCGCCGGGGTGCGCGGGAGTCGATCCGTGCAGGTCGTTGATGCGCCACATGCGCTGCGCGAGGTCGGAAGAGGCGAGCACCCAACCGCAGCGCAGCCCGCCTAATCCGTAGGCTTTGGTGAGCGAGTTGGTGGAGACGAAGAGCTCGGGATCGAGGTGGAAGGCGGATCGCGGTTGCCGCTCCCACAGCAGTTCGCGATAGACCTCGTCCACGATCACGCGCGCGCCCACATTTTTGGCGAGGCCGCCGATCGCGCGCAGGGTGTTGTCGTCGGTGAATTGTCCGGTGGGATTGTGCAGGTTGCAGAGGACGACGGCTTTGGTTTGGGGCGTGAGATTGCGTGCAAGATCGTCGAGATCGATGGCGAAATCGACGGGGTCGCGGCGGAAGCGGCGGACTTTGATTCCGAGATATTCGGCGGCGCTCAGGAGCAGTTCGTAGGTGGGATGCTCGACCAGTATCTCTTCGCCGGGGTTGACGACGGCGGCGAGAGCGAGATAGTTCGCCATCGAAGTTCCGGCGGCCGCGACTACGCACTCGACCGGCACGCGATAGCGGGAGGCGATGGCGTGGTTAAGAGGTCCGTATCCGTAAAGCGAGGGGCCGTTGATCTCGAGCTCCGCGATCGTGATGCCCAGATCGCGCAGCGGCCACGCACTCATGGCGCTGGTGGCCAGGTTGTATTTCGATGCGGAGCGGAGCTTGGCGA
>JBDTLH010000254.1:0-5186 GCA_039934875.1 Acidobacteriaceae bacterium
ATCCCTTTCGCGCTCCTCCAAAGTTGGTCCATCTCTTCCACCCTTAAATCCTGGATCTCGCGTCCTGACTCCCACGCGGCCCGCTCCATGCTCGCAAACCTGCGGCGGAACTTCGCATTAGCGCCGCGCAATGCCGTCTCCGAATCCACGTTAAGATAGCGCGCCAGGTTCACCACGGTGAAAAAAAGGTCTCCGATCTCATCCTGTATGCGCGCCCGATCTTCGCCTGCCCCGACTTCATTTGGAAGCTCCTCCGTCAGCTCTTCCGCCTCCTCCCGGAGCTTGGCCAGGATACCCTGCGCATCGGGCCAATCGAACCCGGTCTTCGCCGCCTTCTGGTTGATCTTTTCCGCCTCTTGCAGCGCCGGCATGTTGCGCGTCACCCGCTCCAGAAGCGGCCTGCGTTCGCTCGCGTTATTATCCTCGCCTCGCTCCTCCCGCTTGATCTGCTCCCAGTTGCGTAATACGTCCTCGGAGCGCTTCGCCTCAAGGTCGCCAAAGACATGCGGATGCCGCCGCACCAGCTTATCCGAAAGTGTATCCAGCACATTCGCGATGGAGAAATGTCCCGCCTCCTCCGCCATCTCGGAGTAGAACAATACCTGCAACAGCAGATCGCCCAACTCGTCTCGGAGTGAGTTCCAGTCGCGCTTCTCGATGGCTTCGAAGACCTCGTAAGTCTCCTCTAGCGTGTAGGGCTTGATCGAATCGAAGGTCTGCTCGCGGTCCCAGGGACAGCCGCCCGGCGCGCGTAACCGCGCCATGATCCCCGCCGCCCGTTCAAATCTCTCTCCCAAAGACATAGGAGTACGTTAACAAAAACCAGGGCCCGAATGTACTCGCCGCACCGGAGGCATCCGGCGGTGGCCCACCATGAGCGCTAGGTTAATGAGCGCATTATCGCGTGTCACTCATTGGCGCAGGTTTTCGTACTGAGATACCCGAAAATACATCGAGAAGCAATGCGCGAACGCTCAATTGCTTGCGCTCTGCTTGAATCAGGACACTTGAGCCGAGTATCAGGCCCACGATGGGGGCGTAAGAGGCTCGCGGTATGTCTGAACCGCTTCATTAAGGTCTTTTTCAAACTCTGAGTCGAAACGGAGCGGAGATCATGCGGTTATTATATCTCTGCTGAATTGCAGCCGATTTGCATCATAATATCGGCGAAACCCGATGCCCAAGCGAACCGAACAATTGCTCGAAGTCGAAGGCAAGAGCCTCAAGGTGTCGAACCTTGAGAAGGTGCTCTATCCCGCGGTGGGATTCACCAAGGGACAGGTCATCGATTACTTCATCCGTATCGCGCCTTATGCTCTGCCTTATCTTGCGGGCAGGCCACTGACCCTGAAGCGCTATCCCAATGGCGTGGATGGCATGTTCTTCTACGAAAAGAATTGCCCCGCCCATCGCCCCGATTGGGTGAAGACGGTCCCCATTTGGAGCGAGGGCAATCAGAAGGTAATGGACTATTGCTCGGCTAATGACGTCGCCACACTGGTATGGGCGGGCAACCTCGCCGACCTCGAATGGCACACCTCGCTCTCGCTCGCCGCCGACATGGACCATCCCACTATGCTGGTCTTCGATCTCGATCCCGGCGAACCCGCCAACGTCGTCCAGTGCTGCCAGGTGGGCATGTGGCTCAAACATCTGTTCGACCAGATGAAGCTTACATCGTTTGCTAAGACCTCCGGCTCCAAGGGATTGAAGGTCTATGTCCCGCTGAACGGCAAACGCGAAACCTACGACGCCACCAAGCCCTTTGCGCATGCGCTGGCGCGGCTGCTCGAAGAGGCGCATCCCGAGCTCGTCGTCTCCGACATGAAGAAATCGTTGCGCGCAGGCAAAGTATTGGTGGACTGGAGCCAGAACGATCAGCACAAGACGACCGTGAACGTATATTCGCTGCGTGCCAAAGAGCGCCCCACCGTCTCTACGCCCGTGACCTGGGAGGAAGTGGAGCAGTGCTTCAATAAGAAAAACCCCAAGCTGCTGGTATTCGAGAGCGGCGACGTTCTGCGCCGCTGCGAGAAGATGGGCGACCTATTCGCTCCGGTACTGGAACTGAAGCAGCGGCTGCCCGCGCTGGATACTATCGAGGCAGAATCCCCTGCGCTCCGGAAGAAAGCTCATAGTCCCCGAAGAGCTAAAACATCCGCACCGGTCGTCGCCTCTTCAACATCTAAAACCGGAACGAAGCCGAGGGCAGCTTCCAAACGCAAAACCGGATAGACCGAGTGGAGTCAAAGACATGACAGAGAGCAAAGGTCCATTGAGCAAGATCGCGGAGCTGATCAAAGACATTCGCATCGCCACGTTAACCACGCGCGATGATCAGGGCAAGCTGCGCAGCCGGCCCATGGGTACACAGGACGCCGATTTCGAGGGCACCCTTTGGTTCCTGACCTACGACGATTCGCCGAAAGCAGCCGAAATCCAGGCGCACAGCGACGTGAACATCAGCTACTCCGATCCCGGCAGCCAGCGTTTTGTATCTATTTCCGGGCGAGCGCGCGTATCGCACGATCGAAAGATGATCAATGAGTTGTGGAACCCTGCTCTCAAAGCCTGGTTCCCCAACGGGCAGGACGATCCGCACATCGCGGTGATTGAGGTCGAAGCGGAGGAGGCGGAGTATTGGGACTCTCCGTCCAGCAGTTTCGTGAAGGCTGCGGGATTCGCCAAAGCCGTGCTCACCGGCAAGCCTTATCTCCCTGGCGACAACCAGAAGATCAATCTGGAAACCGGCGAGACCGTGGATGCAAAAGAACAAAACCAGCAGCGTGCCGAGCGCGATTCCGCCGCATAACCTTTCTGATGGTGATCCTGAGCGCGCTGAATAATCTCGTGTTCCACGTCATCCGCGGCGAATTCGTCTGCTTGCCTGGTGACCTTTGCTGCCCGGCTATACTCTAATTCCTAAAATGACGATGAAGAAGTTTGTTGCACTCTCGTTGCTGACTCTGCTCTCGGTCGCCGCTGCCCAGCAGCCGCAGGCGCCTCCGCCCGCCAATCCGCCATCGCACGCAGCCACCAAGCCCGAGAAGAGGATGACGCCGGAGCAGGCGCAGCAGCTCTTCGCCTCCATCGACGGCGTATTTCAATTCGTAAGCCGCGATACCGGGCTGCCGATCAAACATCCCGTCGAGAAGAAGTTGTCGAGCCGCGACGAGGTGGAGAAGTACATCCTCTCCAAGATGGACGACGATGAGGACACCAAGCGCTTTGAGCGCTCTGAAGTAGTGCTCAAGAAATTTGGATTACTGCCCCGTGATTTCGAACTGCGCCCGTTCCTGGTGAAGTTATTGCGCGATCAGGTCGCCGGCTTCTACGACTCCAAGACCAAAGTCGTGTACCTGCTCGATTGGGTCGATCCCGAGATTCAAAAGCCGGTCATGGCACACGAGCTGACCCACGCCTTGCAAGACCAGAACTTCGATCTGGAGAAGTGGGGCAAAGAGGACGATACCCGCCGCAATGCCGCCGAGAAGCGCGGCGACTACAACCAGGCCATTGCCCTCGATGAAGCCTCGACTGCGCAGACTGCAATGGTAGAAGGCCAGGGCATGATCACGCTGGTCGATTACATGCTCAAGGACATGGGCCACAGCGCCGCCGATTCGCCGGACATGGTGCGCGCCATGGGCAACACCATGGAGGGCGACAACTCCTCGCCGGTGCTCGCCTCCGCGCCCCTGCTATTGAAGGAGACGCTCATTTTTCCCTATCGCGACGGCATGTTGTTTGTGGACGCGGTGCTCTCCGCCAAGGGTAAGGAAGCGGCCTTCAGCGGACTGTTCGCCCGGCCTCCTCTGAGCAGCTATCAGGTGATGACGCCTGCGGCATACCTCGATCACAAACCGTCACCCTCGGTCCCGCTGCCCGAGATGAAGTCATTGCTCGGTGATAAATATGCGGAATACGACCTCGGCGCCATCGGTGAATTCGACGTGCAGCTTTTATTAAAGCAATTCTCCGACCCGCGCACCGCCGCCCACCTTACCAGGCAATGGGATGGCGGCTCCTACTTTGCCGCCTTGCGCAAGGGCGCGCCTGCCGGCCAGACCTCATCGATCGGCCTGGTCTATGTCTCCCACTGGAAATCACCGGAGGCCGCCACTGAATTCGCCCGCGTGTATGGCGGCAGTCTGGCGCGAAAATATAAATCAGTAACGCCCGCGGAATGCTCTCCCTGCGAAGCGGGCGAGCGCCGCTGGAACACCGACGAAGGCATGGTGGAGATCGACCAGCGCGGTAACCGGCTACTCATCAGCGAAGGCATCGAAACCCCTCTCGTGATCAAGCTCAAAGACGCGGTGCTGGCCGGCGGCGGCGAGCAATTGCAAGCCACCGGGCGGGAACTCTCGATCAGTGCGGTTCCCTCCTGGATGCGAGCCATCCTCAATCCCAACCTGCTGCTCAAACTCCCGGACCACTCAGCCCGCAAGCACTCCGCAGGCATCCAATAGCCTAGACTTGATATAGATGTCCCCCAGTACAGTCTCCCGGCTAATCGCATTATTGTCCTGCGCGGCGATCTTTGCCGCGCCCCAAACCGCAACCGTAGCGGTGGGTGTCCCCTTGCGCATCACCCTAGACCACCGCCTCAAGATCACCCAACCCGGCGTGCTGGTTGCCGGGCATCTATCTTCACCCGTCTATGTCGGGGGAAAGTTGGCGGTTCCCGCGGGCAGCTCCGTCACTGGTGCCGTCACCGCCGTTGATCACGCTCCCCGCCGGGAGCGCCTGGCCTGGCTGATGCGCGGAGACTTCACCCCGCCTCGCGAGCCGCGCATCCAGTTTGAAAGGCTGGTCTTGCCCGATGGAAACGCACTCCCCATCGATACCGCCGCCGCCCAGCCCAGCGGAACGCCGGTCCACATGGAGGATTCGCCGCCACCTCAAGGCCTAAAGCAACGCTTGAAGGATTTGATCGTAGAGCGCAAACAAGAGGCCATTCGCACCATCAAAGCTGATAGCAACTGGGGACACGTCAAAGACCAGTTACTGCTCGCGCTGCCCTATCATTCCCAGTGGATCGATGCTGGCGCGTCGTACGATGCCGCATTGGATGCGCCGCTCGAGGTTCCGGTCACCGCCTCGCCCCAGCAAGACCTCTCCGAGGTAGGCACGCGCATTCCCCCCAACTCGATCCTGCGCGCTCGGCTGCTCTCGACCGTCAG
>JBDTLH010000255.1:0-3793 GCA_039934875.1 Acidobacteriaceae bacterium
TAAAAACTCTCCATGACCGTGTACCTATGTCTGGTCGAAAGGTCACGGGTCACGAGTCTCGCGCTTAAGCTCGTGACCCATGACTCGTAACGGTTGATTGCCGGGTAACGGCGGGGCGCATTCCAGGCTTCAGCTCGTGACCCGTGACTCGTGACCTTCTACGCATGATCAATCGAAATCTTCCGCAACAACTTGAAATCGCTCAACATCTTGCCCGTCCCCAGCACCACGCTGGCCAGCGGATCGTCGGCGATCGATACCGGCAGCCCCGTCTCCTCGCGTATGCGTTTGTCTAGATTTCTCAGCAGCGCGCCCCCGCCCGTCAGCACGATGCCGCGATCACTAATGTCCGCGCTCAACTCCGGAGGCGTACGCTCCAGCGCCACCCGGATTGCATTCAATACCGTCGAGACGCATTCCCCCAGCGACTCCCGGATCTCGCTATCGTCCACCGTAATCGTCTTGGGAACGCCTTCGATCAGGTTACGCCCTTTGATCTCCATCGTCAGCGGCTTGTCCAGCGGATACGCCGACCCGATCTGTATCTTGATCTGCTCCGCCGTGCGCTCCCCGATCAGCAGGTTGTACTTGCGCTTCATGAAATTCATGATCGCCTCATCCGCCTGGTTGCCCGCCATCCGCACCGACCGCGAATATACGATTCCACTCAGCGAAATCACCGCGATGTCGGTGGTCCCGCCGCCAATATCCACCACCATATTGCCGCTCGGCTCGGTAATCGGAAGCCCCGCCCCAATCGCCGCCACCATCGCCTGCTCCACCAGATAGACTTCGCTCGCCTTGGCGCGATACGCCGAATCCATCACCGCCCGCTTCTCCACCTGCGTGATCTCCGAAGGCACTCCGATCACGATCCGCGGATGCACCAGCATCTTGCGGTTATGCGCCTTCTGGATGAAATAATTCAACATCTTCTCGGTGTGCCGGAAATCAGCGATCACCCCGTCCTTCATCGGCTTGATGGCGACGATGTTGCCCGGTGTCCGGCCCAGCATCTCCTTCGCCTCTTTACCCACCGCCTCCACTTCGTTGGTGATCTTGTTCACCGCGATGATCGACGGCTCGTTCACCACAATGCCCTTGCCCTTGGCAAATACCAGGGTGTTTGCCGTGCCCAAATCGATGGCCAGATCGCTCGAAAACATGCTGAACAGCGACCGCAGATTGTGCACCCGCGAATTCTGGTGGAAACCATTCGATGACATTTGCTTCCGCTCTTCCTTGCTTCCTCAAATGAAGAAGATGAAATTCACTAACCCTCGCGCTCCCGGCTTTCGAAACTTCGCGACTCCGCGCCTTCGCACTTTGAGACTCCGCGTCTTTACGGCATGCACCCAATCCTAACCAGCTACATAGGAATTGTATGCCTGTCTGCCCCGCCGAACACCTACGCTGGATTACCCAACTTGTTCATCGCGAAAGCCTTAGCCCACTTGCCTGCGACCACGATTTGCACCCCGCCTGTCCGCGCAACAATGCCCGCACCAACTCGCAGCCAAATCCAGGTTTTAAGATTATTTCTCCTATTGTAGAAGCAACCCGCCTCCGCGTCCCTTTTAGCCGACTGCCGACTGCCGACTGCCCACCGTTGGCGACTGGCGACTGCCAACTGCTATCACGCCGTCGGCCGCTCCGGAGCCGGCAGCACCGCGCAGAACTCCCGCAGAAACCGCCCGCTGTACTCCTCCAGCAACGCCTTGACCCGCGCCTCATCCGGCGAGCGCAGGATCAGCACCGCGTGATGGTGCTTGCTGATCCGCTCCACCACCTCCGGCGCATCGTACGCCGACGTGTCCGGCTTCTCCTGTTGTGCCAGGCAAATCACGCTGCCCGCGTAAGCCTTCTGCAGCACCGGCAATTCATAGTGCTCGCCGCGCATCGCCGCCACCTCCACCCGCGCCCACTCCACCCATGGATTCACCCCGTAACTCTGCTCAATCACATTCGCGATAAACGCGCCCCCCACCCGCGCCGCCGCCTCCAGAAAATAAATCTCGCCATCTTCATCCGCCTGTATGTACTCGGTATGCGTGACCCCATCCACCATGCCAAACGCCTCGACCACCTGGCGATGCGCCTCAATCAGCCGCCGCGTCAAAGGCGCATCCCGCTCCATCTGCCGCGTGGTAAACACCCCGCCCTCATGCGTCAACTGCATCGGAGGCTGTCCATACTCGTGCGCCGCCGCCAGCCGCACCTGTCCCTCGCTCACAATGCCATCCACATGAAACACCTTGCCCGGCACGAACCGCTCCAGCACAAAATAGCTCTGCTGGTCGCCCAGCGTTTCCAGCGCGCGCCATAGCTCCTCCGAATTGTGCAGCTTGCGGATCCCCAACGACGACGCCTGTGTCCTCGGCTTCAGCACCCACGGGGCACGCGTCGCCGCCATCCACGCCCGCAAATCGTCATAATTGAAAACCCCGGTAAATTGCGGGACCCGTATCCCCGACCTCGCCGCCCGCACCCGCATCGCCAGCTTGTCGCGAAACAGGTAGGTCGCGCTCGCCCCCATCCCCGGCAGCCGCATGTGCTCGCGCAGCGACGCCACCGTCTCCATATCGAATTCATCGAGCGCCACGATGCGGTCAATATGCCGCTCCCGCCCCAGCCACGCCACCGTATGGATCACCTGCTCCAGGCTCATCACCCCCGGCATGGTATGGAACCCGGCCAGAATGTCCTTCGGCCAATCTCCCTCGCGCAACCGCTCCTCGGTCAGCAGCGTCACCTCGCATCCCAATCGCACGCACTCGCGCAAAAATGCCTGCCCCTTCTCATAGGTGCTGACACACAGAATCGAATCCTTGCGCCCCCATAAATGATTTGATAAACGCTCCGCCATAGGCGAAAGTCTAGCATTCGGCCGCCCGCTTGCGTTATGTTCATCTACGCGGAGAACAACGCTCGTTTTTGAATGCCTATCATCTGGAGACCCACTCAATGTCCCTCCCCCGACTAGTCGTCTTTCTTGCCCTCGCGATCAGCTCCCTCTGCGTCGCCCAGCGACCTTCTGATACCGCAACTCCCCCCGAAAGCAAAAATCCCTTCCAGAACCTGCGCTTCCGCAACCTCGGCCCCGCCGTCGCCGGAGGCCGCATCAGCTCCGTCGTCGGCATCCCCGGCAATCCTAAGCTCTACTACGCCGGCTCCGCGGGCGGCGGCATCTTCAAAAGTGAAGATGGCGGACAAAGCTGGAAGCCCATCTTCGAGCACGAGGCCACCTCCTCCATCGGCGCCATCGCCCTCGCCCCCTCCAACTCGAACCTCATCTGGGTCGGCACCGGAGAGCCCAACCTGCGCAACGACATCACCACCGGACACGGCGTCTATTTCTCCCCCGACGCTGGCGCCACCTGGCAATTCAAAGGCCTCGCCGATGCCGGACAGATCGCGAACGTCATCGTCAACGCACACGATCCCAACATCGTGCTGGTCGGCGCAGTCGGCCACGCCTGGGGACCAAACTCCGAGCGCGGCGTCTTTCGCTCCACTGACGCCGGCAAAACCTGGCAGAAGGTCCTCTACCTCGACGACAAAACCGGAGTCAGCGATATGGCCGTCGATCCCACCAACCCAATGGTCGTCTATGCCGGCATGTGGACCATCCAGCGCACCCCCTGGGAGATGGTCAGCGGAGGCACGACCGGCGGCATCTATCGCTCGCTCGACGACGGTGCAACCTGGAAGAAACTTTCCGACGGCCTGCCCCATGGCGTCATCGGCCGCGTGGGACTCGCCATTGCGCCCAGCAATCCCCGCCACATCTACG